>JANOEG010000001.1:0-9778 GCA_031413095.1 Burkholderiales bacterium
CGCAAGAGCCCCCAGCCATCGAGCCGCGGCATCCCGACGCGCATCGCCTTCCAGGTGTCCAGCAAGATCGACAGCCGCACGATCCTTGATCAGATGGGCGCCGAGTCGCTGCTCGGCATGGGCGACATGCTGTACCTGTCGGCGCCGGCGCAGATCAACACGCCGATGCGCGTGCACGGCGCCTATGTCAGCGACGACGAGGTGCATCGCGTTGTCGAGTACCTGAAGGCGCAAGGCGAGCCGAACTACATCGAGGGCATCCTCGAAGGCGGGACGCTCGAAGCCGATGGCGATGGCGCGGCCGGCGAGGGTGGCGGCGACGTGGAGGCCGACCCGATGTACGACCAGGCGGTGGCGATCGTGTTGCAGCACAAGCGTGCGTCGATCTCGCTCGTGCAACGCCACCTTCGAATTGGCTACAACCGCGCCGCAAGATTGCTGGAACAAATGGAGCGCTCCGGGCTCGTATCGTCCATGGCCACCAACGGCAACCGCGACCTGCTTGTGCCGAAACGAGACGAATGAAGTCTTTTCTGTTGTTGCTGGCGCTCTTCGTGAGCACCGCCCATGCCGATGCCGTTGACGCGCTGCGTGAATTCACGCGCGACGTCAAATCCGGCCGCACGACGTTTACGCAGGTCGTCACCTCCACCGACAACGCAAAAAAGAAGTCCTCCAGCGGCAGCTTCGAATTCGCGCGGCCGAACCGTTTTCGCTTCAGCTATGCAAAGCCCTACGAGCAGGTCATCGTCGGTGATGGCGAGAGCGTGTGGCTCTACGACGTCGATCTGCAGCAGGTGACGGTGCGCGCGATGGACCAGGCGCTCGGTGCGACGCCGGCAGCGCTGCTGGCCGGTGCGACTGTCGAGAAAGACTTCGAGCTGAAGGCGCAGCCAAGCGCGCAGGGCCTCGACTGGGTGCAGGCCACGCCGCGCGCCAAAGCCGAGGCGGCGGGATTTCAATCGCTGCGTGTCGGTTTCAAGGGCAGGGCGCTGTCGGCGATCGAGCTGGTCGATAACTTCGGCCAGCGCTCGCTGCTGACGTTTGGCGAGGTCGCGATCAATGTGACCGCTGCGGCCGACGCCTTCCGCTTCACGCCGCCCAAGGGCGTCGAAGTGCTCAAGCAGTAGTGGGCACGGCGCGGCGGCGAACCGCCGCCAGCCACAGCAGCGCCATCGCAATCAGCAGCACGACCGGCAACGAGCCGTAGTTCAACCAATCCCAGCCGCGTGTCGTGATTAGCGCGCCGGAGGCGAACGACGTGACCGCCATCGTCGTGAAGACGCAGAAGTCCATCGCCGCTTGTGTCTTGATCTTCTCTTCGGGCCGGTAGGCTTGCGTCAGCAGCGTCGAGCCGCCAACGAAGAGAAAATTCCAGCCGACACCGAGCGTGAACAGCGCGACGAGAAACTGCATCAGCTCGACGCCCGACAGCGCGACGCCGATGCACACGAGATTGAGCAGCACGCCGACGCCCATGACCGGCAGCGCGCCGACGCGCTTGATCAGGTGCCCGGTGAAAAAGCTCGGCACGAACATGCCGAGCACGTGCCACTCGAGCACCAGCGCAGCGTCGGAGAACGGCAGGCCGCACTTCGCCATCGCAATCGGGGTGGCCGCCATCAGCAGGTTCATCACGCCGTAGCCGAGCGCACCTGCAGCCACGGCGACGATGAACACTGGTTGGCGCACAATCTCCGACAAGGGCCGGCCGGACGTCGCGCCGGGCAGCGGAGCGTGGTGCTCGGGAAACCGAATCAGCGACAACACGAGGAGCGCCAGCAGCGCCACCCCCACCAATGACAGATACGCCGCGGCAAACGGCACATCGAGCATCGAGCGCGTGGCGTTGGCGAGGTTCGGCCCTGCGAACGCGCCGATGATGCCGCCGGCGAGCACGAGCGATATCGCCCGTTCCTTGAACTCGGGCGCAACCAACTCTGGGCCGGCAAATCGGTACAGCGCGGCGTTGGCGTTGTAGTAGCCGGCAACCACGGTCGCAGCGACGAGCAGCCAGAAGTTTTTCGTCACCGCCGCATACGCGCACAGCGCGGCCGACAGCGCGGCAACCACCAGCCCGAATTGGAACGAGCGCTTGCGGCCAAAGTGCGATTGTGTTTTTGCCACCAGCCCGGCCGAGAGCGCGCTGCCGACCACATAGCCGGTGACCGGCAGCGTCGCCATCCAACCCAGCGGCGCGAGTTGCAAACCCATCAGGCCGTTGATGGCGATGAAGACCACGTTGTTGGTCAGGAAGAAGCCCTGGCACAGGGCCAGCAGCAGCAGAGCGCGGTTCATCAGTCCGACCTGCTCATCGGGGCTATTTCTCGCGCTTGAAGATGGCGACGCCGGCGGCGTTGCTCTGCACCAGTTCCCAGCCGTCGGCGCCGAGGCGGTTGAGCAGCACTTCCAGTTGCGCGGGCGTGCCCGCCTCGGCCTTGGTCAAGTCCACGACCAGGTACTGAAACTTGTCTCTCGCAACGGCCGGCAGGCAAGCCAGCGCAAGCGTTGCCGCAAGGACGACGGCACGGCACGAAGCATGAAAAGTCACGGGCATGGGGCTCTCCTGGTGTTCAGAACTCGATCATCAGTCCGATGCTGGTTTCGCGCTCGCGCCGCGATCCGCTGCGCTGGCCGTACGACGCCTTGAGTTGTACGTCCTCCCAAAGCGTCCAGCGCAAGCCGGCCTTCGCGAGCGGCCGGCCGCGGTCGTTGCCCTCAAGCTCGGCGACGAGTTCGAGGTCGTCGTTGACGGCAAATTCCAGCGCCAGCCCCCAGAGCGTGCTGTCGCGGCGCGAGCGCACATCGCGCGCGACGCCGAGCTTGGCTTCCACCAGCCAGCGCTCGCCCAGCAGGCGCGTCGCTTCGACCTCGAACGCATACTCGCTGCGGCGCCAGGAGCCGCCTCTGCGCTCGGCGCCAAGGGCTGCGGCCACGGCCCAACCGACCTGGTTTTCGTCGCGCTCTCGCAGATCGGTCTTGACCTCGAGGCCGAGCGCTTCGCCGCGCGCCGTGCCGCTGCGCTGGCGACTGTGGGCCGCTTCGACTTCGATGCCCCAGCCCACGCCGCAGGCCAGCCGCAGCGTGCGGTCTCGCTGCGGGCGCTCGCTGCGGGCGGTCGCGCGGTCGAACACGAGTTCGGTTTCGCAGTCGCCCGCCTCGGCCACGTCGGACTCGTCGCTGATGCTCGAGCGGCCGGCGTGAACGGAGCAGCAGGCGGCTGCGCAGCACAAGGCGGCAAGCAGGCAACGGGCTGGCGTCATCGCGTTCTCCTCCAACCGCGCCGTGCGCGGCAACGACATCCGGCGTGCGCATTGTCATGTGCTGCCCCGAGGGGCGCCACCGCCGCCGCGTAAGTCAAAGCGCCAGGGGCTGCCAACGCGCGTACGTCGCAACGCCAATCGACGGCGCGGCCTGCATCGCCGATGGTGTCTAGGCCCGACGCCCAGCGCCAGCCGGCACCGGACGCAGGCAACCCTCAACAAGGAGCCCATCATGACACCGCGAGTCACCATCGACCACAACTTCACTTTGCTGGGGCGCAGGTTGCGCCGTTGGCGCCTGCCGCTGCTGGGCGTGATCGTTCTGGCCTGTGCGAGCATGGCCGCGCAGGCCCGTGACGACGACGATGCGGAGTCCGGCAGCGGCGGCTACTGCACGGCCACCGCCAAGCTGGTCTACAGCGCCTGCGGGTTGGAGGCCCGCGACGATCTGATGCTGGCCAAGGCCAAGTGCATCAACGTCTCCGATGCGCGCGACCGTGCGCAATGTTTGGCCGATATCCGCAGCGCGCACAAGGAAAACGGCCAGACCTGCCGCGCACAATTCGACGCCCGCCGCGCGGTCTGCGCGGTGGTCGGTGAAGCTCGATACGACCCGCCGTTCACGCCCGATCGTTTCGATGGCGACTTTCGTCAGCTATCGAACCCGAACCCCTACTTCCCGCTGGGCATCGGCAACCGCTGGGTATATCTCGGCGAAGGCGAGCGCGGTGTGGTGGAGATCACCAGCGACACCAAGCTGATCGCCGGTGTGACCTGCATCGTGCTGCGAGACCTGGTCTATCAGGACGGACTGCTGAAAGAAGCCACCGACGACTGGTTCGCCGCCGGCCGCGACGGCAGCACCTGGTACTGCGGCGAAGAGGTCAAGGACTACGAGAGCTTCGAAGGCGACAAGCCGCGCCGGCCGGAACTGGTCAGCCGCGACGGCTCTTTCAAGCACGGGCAGGATGGCGACAAGGCCGGCATCATCATGCCGGCGCGGCCACGCGCGGGGCAGGTCTATCAGGAGGAGTTCTCGCTCGGCAATGCCGAGGATGTGTCGGAGATCCTCTCGGTGACCTACGCCTTCGGGGCCGGCGGCGCGCTCGACAACCTGGTGCCGCGCGACCTGGCGTTGCGCCTGTGCAGCAACCGCGACTGTGTGGTGACGAAGAACTACTCGGCCATGGAGCCCGGCATCTATGCGCTCAAGTACTATGCGCGCGGCATCGGTTTCATTCTGGAGACCAAACCCCTTGAAGGTCAGCGCCTGCAACTCACCGAGTGCAACTTCGATGCGCGCTGCGTGGCTTTGCCGGCGCCTTGATCGTTAGTGGAAGGAACAGGGCGATGAGCGACCTGATCGATCCGCGTACCCGCAACTGGGCGATCGTCGCGGCGGTCTTCGGCGTTGTCCTGTTCCTCGGCATCGAGTGGCTCGAAGAGCCGCAGACGACGCCGCTCGAACTGCTGTTCGAACTGTTGAAGATCGCGCCGGTGGTCATGACCAGCGTTGGCGTTGCGGTGCTGTTTCGCGTCAGCCAGCGTCAGCGCGACGAGCATTTGCAGGTGATCCGCGACCTCGAAGTCGCGCGCCTGCAAGGTCAGCGCTGGCGCAGCGAGTCGCGGGTTCTGCTCAATGGCCTGGGCGAGGCCATCGATGCCCAGTTCACGCGCTGGAGCCTGACCGATGCCGAGCGCGAGGTCGCGCTGCTGCTGTTGAAAGGCTTGTCCACCAAGGAGATCGCGGCGGTGCGCGCCGGCAGCGAACGCACGGTGCGCGAGCACGCGCGCGCGATCTACTCCAAGGCTGGCCTCACCGGCAGGGCCGCGCTGTCGGCGTTTTTCCTGGAGGACCTGTTGGCGCCGATCGAGGGGCTGCACTGAGCGGTGCTGCCGCGCGCGGCGACAATCGGCGCGTGGACAAAGACCTCTTCGGTGACACCGTCGGTGCGGCATCGGGTGCGCCCGAAGCAGCGCGCGCCGATGCGCCGCTGGCTGAGCGCCTGCGCCCGCGCACGCTGGGTGAAGTGATCGGCCAGCGCCATTTGCTCAGCGAAGGCAAACCCCTGCGCGCTGCGTTCGATGCCGGTCGGCTGCACTCGATGATCCTGTGGGGCCCGCCGGGCGTCGGCAAGACGACGCTTGCGCGACTGGTGGCGCAGGCCTTCGATGCCGAGTTCATCCAGATTTCGGCTGTGCTCGGCGGCGTAAAGGACATTCGTGAAGCGGTCGAGCGTGCGCAGACCGCGCGCCGTGCCGGCCGCGCCAGCATCGTCTTCGTCGATGAGGTGCACCGCTTCAACAAGGCGCAGCAGGACGCCTTCCTGCCGCATGTCGAAGGCGGTCTCTTCACCTTCATCGGGGCGACGACGGAGAACCCGTCGTTCGAAGTCAACTCGGCGCTGCTGTCACGCGCCACGGTGCATGTGCTGCAGCCGCTCGCCGGCAATGAGCTGGCCGAGTTGCTCGTGCGCGCTCGCGCCGCGATGAACGCACCCCCGTTCACCGACGCGGCGCGTGACCGCCTGATCGGCTACGCCGACGGCGATGCACGCCGCCTGCTCAACGTCGTCGAGAACGTCGCCGTCGTCATGGGCGATGCAGATCAGATCGACGAGCCGTTGCTCGAGAGAGCGCTCGGCGACCAACTGCGCCGCTACGACAAGGGCGGCGAGCAGTTCTACGACACGATTTCGGCACTGCACAAGTCGGTGCGCGGCAGCGACCCCGACGCTTCGCTGTACTGGCTGGTGCGCATGCTGGACGGCGGCGTCGATCCGCGCTATGTGGCGCGGCGCTTGATCCGCATGGCCAGCGAGGACATCGGCCTGGCCGACCCACGCGGCCTGCGCATGGCGCTCGATGCGGCCGAGGTCTATGAGCGCCTGGGCTCGCCCGAAGGCGAGCTGGCGCTCGCGCAAGCGGTGCTGTTTCTCGCCGCTGCGCCGAAGAGCAACGCAGCCTATGTGGCTTACAACGAAGCACGCGCTTTTGTGCAGCAAGACGGCACACGACCAGTGCCGCTGCGCCTGCGCAACGCGCCGACGAAGTTGATGAAACAGCTCGACTATGGCCGTGGCTACCGCTATGCGCACAACGAAGACGAAGGGTTTGCCGCAGGCGAGCATTACTTTCCCGACAACATCGGCGACCCGCCGAACTTCTACCGTCCGACCGATCGCGGTCTGGAGCAACAGATCGCGGAGAAGCTCGACCGATTGCGGGCGGCCAACACCAAGCGCATCAAGGACCAGGCCAGTTAGGCGTTGAGCAGGCTTTCTTGCCTTTTGCTCAAGGGTAATCCTTGCGCGAGGCACGATCCTTGCCTGCCTAGAATCGGCCGCGCCTGCGGGCTGGAAACGGGAGCTATTCGGGTGGACATCTTCTTCCAACAAGTGATCAACGGCCTCGTGCTGGGCAGCATGTATGCGCTCGTCGCGCTCGGCTACACGATGGTGTACGGCATCATCAACCTCATCAACTTCGCGCACGGCGAGGTGTTGATGGTCGGCGCGCTGACGAGCTGGACCGTGGTCAGCGCGCTCGAGAACACCGGCATGCCGGGCTGGCTGCGTCTGCTGCTGTCGGTGCCGGTGTCGATTGCGATCTGCGCCACGCTGAACTTCGCCATCGAGAAAATCGCCTACCGCCCGCTGCGCAATGCGCCTCGCTTGGCGCCGCTGATCACGGCGATGGGTATGAGCCTGCTGCTGCAGACGCTGGCGATGATCGTCTGGAAGCCCAACCCGAAGCCGTTCCCGATCCTGCTGCCGAGTGATCCGATCAACATCGGCGGCCCGGTCATCAGCATCGTGCAGATCATGATCCTCGGCCTCACGGTGGCAATCCTGGCCGCCCTGATGTACCTCGTCAACAAGACCAAACTCGGCCGCGCAATGCGTGCCACCGCCGAGAACCCGCGTGTGGCCGCGCTGATGGGCGTGCGGCCCGACTTCGTGATCTCGGCGACCTTCATCATCGGCGCCGCGCTGGCTGCGGTGGCCGGCATCATGTGGGCGGCCAACTACGGCACCGTTCAGCACTCGATGGGATTCCTGCCGGGGCTCAAGGCGTTCACGGCCGCGGTCTTGGGCGGTATCGGCAACCTGGCCGGCGCTGTCGTCGGTGGCGTGCTGCTCGGCCTGGTCGAGGCCATCGGCGCTGGCTACCTAGGCGAGCTCACCGGCGGCGTGCTCGGCAGCCACTACGCCGACATCTTCGCTTTCGTCGCGCTGATCCTCGTGCTCACGCTGCGGCCCTCCGGCCTGCTCGGCGAGCGTGTGGCTGACCGCGCTTGAGGAGCACACGATGAGCCGTCAAAAACAAATCACTGTCTTCCTGATCGCCGCCGTGCTGCTGATCTCTTTGCCACTGCTTGCGCAGTACATGGACATTGGCCAGGGCCCCATCCGCATCATGGCGTCGGCGCTGCTCTACGTGCTGCTTGCGTTGGGGCTGAACATCGTCGTCGGCTACGCCGGGCTGCTCGACCTCGGCTTCGTCGCCTTCTATGCCGTCGGCGCCTACATGTACGCGCTGCTGGCCAGTCCGCACCTGTCGGAGAACTTCGAAGGCTTCAAGGCCCTGTTCCCGAACGGCCTGCACACGCCGATCTGGATCGTCGTCCCAGCCGCGGCGCTGCTCGCCGCAGCCGCCGGTGTGCTGCTCGGCACGCCGGTGCTGAAGTTGCGCGGCGACTACCTGGCCATCGTCACGCTCGGCTTCGGCGAGATCATCCGCGTCTTCATGAACAACCTCGAGCACCCGGTGAACATCACCAACGGGCCGCGCGGGTTGGACCGGATCGATCCGATGAATATCTTCGGCTTCTCGTTCGGCAAGGCGGTCGAGATCTTTGGCGTTCGCATCCCGTCGGTGACGCTGTACTACTGGCTGTTCCTGGTGCTGGTGGTGTTCAGCCTGGTGGTCTGCTACCGGCTCGAGAACTCGCGCATCGGCCGTGCCTGGATGGCGATCCGCGAAGACGAGATCGCAGCCAAGGCGATGGGCATCAACACGCGCAACATGAAGCTGCTAGCGTTTGGCATGGGTGCCACCTTCGGCGGTGTCTCCGGCGCCATGTTCGCCGCCTTCCAGGGTTTCGTCTCGCCCGAGTCGTTCAGCCTGATGGAGAGCGTGATGATCGTCGCCATGGTGGTCGTCGGTGGCATCGGCCACCTGCCGGGGGTGATCGTCGGCGCGCTGTTGCTGGCCATCCTGCCGGAGGCCCTGCGCTATGTGGCCGGCGACATCCAGAACATGACCGGCGGCCGCATCGACTCGTCGATCCTGCGCCAGTTGCTGATCGCGTTGGCGATGATCCTCGTCATGCTGTGGCGGCCGCGCGGCCTCTGGCCTGCGCCCGAGCATGGCAAGGCGGCGCCAGCGCCGGTGGCGAAGTGAGGGGGGCGATGAACGCTGCACGGCCGTTCCGAAAGCGTTCGCTCCCCCTTGGGGGGACGACGAGAAGCGTCAAGGGGGTCAGAGCATGAGCAAGGTTGTTCTCAAGGTCGCCGGTGTCTCCAAGCGCTTCGGCGGGCTGCAAGCGCTGTCGGACGTCGGCATCACGATCAACGAAGGCCAGGTCTACGGCCTGATCGGCCCCAACGGCGCTGGCAAGACGACCTTCTTCAACGTCATCACCGGTCTGTATACCCCGGACTCGGGCACCTTCGAGCTGGGCGGCGAACCGTACAAGCCCGAAGCGGTGCATCAAGTGGCGAAGGCGGGCATCGCGCGCACGTTTCAGAACATCCGCCTGTTTGCCGAGATGACGGCGCTCGAGAACGTGATGGTTGGCCGCCACGTGCGCACGAGCTCGGGCCTGATCGGCGCGGTCTTTCGCACCGGGGGCTTCAAGGCCGAGGAAAAGGCCATCGCTGACCGGGCACAACAGCTGCTCGACTATGTCGGCATCGGCAAGTACACCGAGTACAAGGCGCGCACGCTGTCCTACGGCGACCAGCGGCGCCTCGAGATCGCGCGTGCTCTGGCCACCGACCCGAAGTTGATCGCGCTCGACGAACCCGCAGCCGGCATGAACGCGACGGAAAAGGTCGTGCTGCGCGAGCTGATCGACCGCATCCGCAAAGACAACCGCACCATCCTGCTGATCGAGCACGACGTGAAGCTGGTCATGGGCCTGTGCGACCGCGTCACCGTGCTCGACTACGGCAAGCAGATCGCCGAAGGCACGCCGGCCGACGTGCAGAAAAACGAAAAGGTGATCGAGGCCTACCTCGGCGCTGGCGCGGGGACGCATTGACATGGCAGCCACCACACTTCTCAAAGTCACCAACCTCAAGGTCGCGTACGGCGGCATCCAGGCCGTCAAGGGCGTGAGTTTCGAAGTCCGCGAGGGCGAACTGGTCAGCCTGATCGGCGCCAACGGCGCCGGCAAGACGACCACTCTCAAGGCCATCACCGGCACGCAGCCGGTGGCTGCCGGTGACATCGAGTTCATGGGCAAGAGCATCAAGGGCCAGGGCGCCTGGAACCTCGTCAAGCAGGGC
>JANOEG010000002.1:0-4167 GCA_031413095.1 Burkholderiales bacterium
GATGGCCACACCACGCGCCACCGATTCCGTCTTGGCATGCCACAGGCCGTGCTCGGTGAGCCGGTGCGCGATCGGCGCCAGCCAGCGGTGGCCAGCGAGCTGATGGCGATCGGGCAGCGAGCCGCTGATGCGGGCCTGCAACTGCTGCCAGAAACCGGGTTGTGTCATCGGCACATCATCCTGCGTTGCGCTTGCCCGAGGGAGTTCGTGGGTGTCAGGGTGTTGGGCGGCCGCCGGCCGCGGGTTCGCCCCTATAATCCCGCGGCTTTGCTGGATGCATCCGTGAACGCGTGGAAAGACGAAGACACAGATGACGCCAGCGAAGTTCCGTTCAAGGCCCTGACGCGGGAACAAGCCCGCGAATTGGCAGCAAAAGACCCGCATGCGGTGAACCCGTGGCGGGTGATCGCGGTGCAAATCGTGGTTGGTTTGGCGGTGGCGCTGATTGCAGGCGTTGCCACCGGCCGGGTGGAAGTGTTCTGGTCGGCGCTGTATGGCGCCGGTGTGGTGGTGGTGCCGGGGGCCTTGATGGCGCGTGGCATGACCAGCCCGCTCACCAGCGTGTCGCCTGTCGGCAGTGCCGTCAGCTTCATGTTCTGGTTGATGGTGAAAATGGGTGTTTCGATCGCGCTGCTGATGGTGGCGTCGCAAATCGTGCAGCCCCTGGTCTGGCCGGCGTTGTTGGCGGGGCTGGTGGTCTGCATCAAGGTGTACTGGGTGGCGCTGGCATGGCGCCGCCGGGTGTGAAAACGAAGAACGACGGGTCACGAACAAGACATGGCTGCCGAAGGACACGCTCCCACCGCCGGTGAATACATCATTCACCACCTGACGCACCTGCAAAACACCAAGCAGAAGGCGGTCGTCGATTTCTCGGTGATCAACTACGACTCGATGTTCTGGGCGGTGCTGCTCGGCGTGGTCGGCTGCTTCCTGCTCTGGCGTGCCGCGAAGAGCGCGACCTCGGGTGTGCCGGGCCGCTTCCAGGCCGCGGTGGAGATCCTGGTCGAGATGGTCGAGAGCCAGGCCAAGGGCATCGTCCACAACGCCAACAGCCGCCGCCTCGTCGCGCCGTTTGCGCTGACGGTGTTCATCTGGATCTTCCTGATGAATGCGATGGACCTGCTGCCGGTCGATCTGATTCCCTACATCTGGGAGCACGGCCTTCACAAGGCCTTCACCGACAAGAACTACATGCGCGTCGTGCCGACGGCCGACCTGTCTGTGACGATGGGCCTGTCACTGTCGGTGCTGCTGCTGTGCATTTTCTACAACATCAAGATCAAAGGCTTTGGCGGCTGGGCGCATGAATTGATCAGCGCGCCGTTCGGCACCAGCAAGAACCCGCTGTTCGCGATCCCGCTGGGCATTGCGAACTTCCTGATGCAGATCATCGAGTTCGTCGCCAAGACTGTCTCTCATGGCATGCGGCTGTTCGGCAACATGTACGCCGGCGAGTTGATCTTCATGTTGATCGCATTGATGGGCGGTGCCTGGTCGCTCTCGGCCACCGGCATTGGCCTGGCGATCGGCCACATCATCGCCGGCACCGCGTGGGCCATCTTCCACATCCTGATCATCACGCTGCAAGCCTTCGTGTTCATGATGCTGACGCTGGTTTATGTCGGCCAGGCGCACGACTCGCACTAGTTTTCCTTTCTTTTCCTCCACAAACCAATCGACCTTAGGAGTCACAAATGGAAGTCATCAGCTTTGTTGCTATCGCCGCCGGCCTGATCATCGGTTTGGGCGCGCTCGGCGCCTGCATCGGCATCGGCATCATGGGCAGCAAGTACTTGGAATCCGCCGCGCGCCAGCCCGAGTTGATGGGCGAGTTGCAGACCAAGATGTTCCTGCTCGCCGGTCTGATCGACGCGGCGTTCATCATCGGCGCCGGTATCGCGCTGTGGTTCGCCACCGCGAACCCGTTCCTCGGCCAGATCGCCAACCTGCCGAAGTAATTCGGTTCAGAGGTTTGTGGCGGGGCGGCATGCATTGAATGCGCCGCCCTGAGATCACTCTCTTTCGAGGCAACCCGCCGTGAGCATCAACGCTACCCTCATCGTCCAGATGATCGTCTTCGCGATCCTGGTCTGGTTCACGATGAAATTCGTATGGCCGCCGATCATGGCCGCGCTCGACGAGCGCGCGAAGAAGATCGCCGACGGCCTGTCCGCTGCCGACAAGGCCAAGGCCGATTTGGCCGGCGCCAACAAGCGCGTCGAAGAGCAACTGGGCGCTGCACGCAACGATGCGCAGAAGCGCTTGGCCGACGCCGAGCGATTGGCGCAGCAGACGATCGAAGAGGCCAAGGGCCGCGCCAACGAAGAAGCCGCCAAGATCATCGCCGCCGCGAAGGCTGAGGCCGCGCAGGAGTCGGTGAAGGCGCGCGAGGCGCTGCGCGATCAAGTCGCCGCACTCGCCGTCAAGGGAGCTGAGCAGATCCTGCGCAAAGAGGTCAATCCGTCCGTGCATGCCGACCTGCTCGGCCGCCTGAAGACGGAACTCTGACCATGGCCGAACTCGCCACCATCGCGCGCCCGTACGCCGAGGCCTTGTTCAAGGCGGGTGTCGGCGCCGCGGAATCGGAGCAGGTGAATGCGCTGGCGGCCGTCGCGGCCGATGTGCAACTGCGTCAGTTCGCCGACAACCCGAAGGTCACGTCGCAACAGGTGTTCGACCTGATCGGCGGCGTGGTGAAGACGCCGCTGGCACCGAAGGTGCAAACCTTCTTGCGCACCGTGATCGACAACGGCCGCACCAGCGCGCTGCCCGAGATCGCGTCGCAGTTCCACGCGCTGGTGAACGCAAAGTCGGGCGTGTCGGACGCGACGATCGAGTCGGCCTACCCGATCGAGGCGGCGCAGCTCGCCGACGTCAAGGCCGCGCTCGAAAAGCGCTTTGCCCGCAAGCTCAACGCCAGCGTCGTCATCAAGCCTGAACTCATCGGCGGCATCCGCGTGGTGGTCGGCGACGAAGTGCTCGACACCTCGGTGGCCGCTCGCCTGCAACAGATGAAGACCGCGCTCGTCGCTTAAGACGGGCGTTTGGAGAAAACCATGCAACTCAATCCCGCAGAAATTTCCGAACTGATCAAGAGCCGCATCCAGGGCCTTGCCGTCTCGGCGGACATCAAGAACCAGGGCACCGTCGTGTCCGTGACCGACGGCATCGTGCGTGTGCACGGCCTGTCGGACGCGATGGCCGGTGAAATGCTCGAGTTCCCGCCCAACAAGGACGGCGTGCCGACCTTCGGGCTGGCGCTGAACCTGGAGCGTGACTCGGTCGGCGCCGTGATCCTGGGCGAGTACGAGCACATCTCGGAAGGCGACACCGTCAAGTGCACCGGCAACATCCTCTCGGTGCCGGTCGGCCCCGAGCTGATCGGGCGTGTGGTCAATGCGCTGGGCGCGCCGATCGACGGCAAGGGCCCGATCAACGCCAAGATGACCGACGTCATCGAGAAGGTCGCGCCGGGCGTGATCGCGCGCCAGTCGGTGAGCCAGCCGGTGCAGACCGGCCTGAAGTCGATCGACTCGATGGTGCCGATCGGCCGCGGCCAGCGCGAACTGATCATCGGCGACCGCCAAACCGGCAAGACCGCCGTGGCGATCGACACGATCATCAACCAGAAGGGTCAGAACATGACCTGCGTCTACGTTGCGATCGGCCAGAAGGCAAGCTCGATCAAGAACGTGGTGCGCTCGCTCGAAGCCAACGGCGCGATGGAGTACACGATCGTCGTCGCCGCATCGGCCTCTGAGTCGGCGGCGATGCAGTACGTGTCGGCCTACTCCGGCTGCACGATGGGCGAGTACTTCCGCGACCGCGGCCAAGACGCGCTGATCATTTACGACGATCTGTCGAAGCAAGCTGTGGCCTATCGCCAGGTCTCGCTGCTGTTGCGTCGCCCGCCGGGCCGGGAAGCCTTCCCCGGCGACGTGTTCTATCTCCACAGCCGTCTGCTCGAACGCGCCGCGCGCGTCAACGCCGACTACGTCGAGAAGTTCACCAAGGGTGAAGTCAAGGGCAAGACCGGTTCGCTGACCGCGCTGCCGATCATCGAGACGCAGGCCGGCGACGTGTCCGCCTTCGTGCCGACCAACGTCATCTCGATCACTGACGGCCAGATCTTTCTGGAGACGTCGCTGTTCAACGCCGGCATCC
>JANOEG010000003.1:0-2039 GCA_031413095.1 Burkholderiales bacterium
AAAGATGCCAAGGTGCTCGAGGCCTGGGCGCTGTTTCACGCCGGCGACTTCCAGAAGGCCTTCGACGCCGGCCTCAAAGCGGGCGGCGCCGGCATCACCGTGGCCAACAAAGCGCAGGCTATCTACGCCAACTACGTCGAGAAAAGCGAGAAGACCAAGCTGGCAATGTTCCAGGAGGTGGCGGCGCGCGCCGAAGCGCTGCAAGGCGAGGAGCCGAAAAACGCCAACGCCTACTACTACCAGGCCTATGCGCTGGGCCGCTACAGCCAGGGCATCAGCGTGGCCAAGGCGCTGACGCAGGGCCTGGGCAGCAAGGTCAAGAGCGCGCTGGAGACGACGATCAAGCTCGCGCCCAAACATGCCGACGCGCACATCAGCCTGGGCACCTTCCACGCCGAGGTCATCGACAAGGTCGGCTCGCTGCTCGGCCGCACGCAGGGCGCCGACAAGTCCACCGGCCTGAAGATGTACCAGCAGGCGTTGAAGCTGCACCCGGCGAGCGCGATCGGCATGGTCGAGTACGCCAACGGCCTGGTCATGCTTGAAGGCGACAAGAAGATGAAGGAGGCGGAGAAGCTCTATGCCGACGCGGCGGCCTGCGCGCCGGCCGATGCGATGGAGCGGCTGGATGTGGAGATGGCCAAAGAGGAGTTGGAGGACTGAAGCAGTTTCTTTCACCGCAGAGGCGCAGAGAGCGCAGAGGTGCACAGAGAAACACAAGACTGCATTCCTCCGCGCTTCCTCCGCGTCCTCTGCGCCTCTGCGGTGAAGGAGACTTCACTCCATCACCGGCCACGGCGACATCAGCGCCAGCAGCAGCAGCTTTTCGAATTCGGGCGTGAAGTGCGCCACGATCGCTTCCGGATCGGGGCACAGCTTCGCGTCGGTGATGAGGCCGAACTGCACGCCGCCGGCATACGACAGCAGCGACACGCCCACGCCGACATCGCCCGACTGCGGCACCCAGAACATCACCTGGTTGACCGTGCGCCCGCAGAAATGGATGGACTCGCGCGGCCCCGGCACATTGGTTATGACCGCCGTGGTCTTCTTGTTGAACAGGCCGGTGATCACGTCCTGCATCGGCTTGACGACCAGCCCCGACAGCGCCAGCACCGCAAACGCCAGCAGCGGCTGGTAGCTGCCCTTCAACGCATTCATGCGCGCATGCACCGCGTATAGGCGCTCGCCGGGATGCGCAATGCCGATCGGCATCACCAGCGGCGCGAGGCCGAAGCGGTTGCCCAGCTTGTAGGCCTCTTCGAGCGGGCGCAGGTTCACCGGCACCATGGCGCGAATCTCCTGGCCGGTCGGGTCGTCGCCCTTGCTGCGCAGATAGCTGCCGATGGCGCCGGCCACCGCCGCGAGCAGCACGTCGTTGATCGACACGCCGTACGCCTTGCTGACCGCCTTCACGTCCTCCAGCCGAAGCCTTCGTCTCCACGAAGAGCAAGGCATGGGTGGGCGTATTCGCCGCCATCGGCCTGGGCGGCGTGCTCTTCCTCACTGCGTTGGCCATCGGTCCGGATGCCAAACCCGAATCCGCATGGGCCAAGTGGCCGCTCTGGAACTTCTATCAGTTCGATCCCCTCGCCCGCTTCTACAAGATCTTCGCGCTGGTCACCACGATCTTCGTCATTCTCCTCTCCGTTGATTACCGGAAAATCCTTGCCCGCTTCACTGATCATCCGGGCTCGGAAAACGGCACCGGCGAGTTCTATGCCCTGCCCGTCTTCGCCTGCGCCGGCATGATGTGGCTCGCCTCGGCCAAGGATCTCGCCGGAGCCTTCGTCGCGCTCGAACTTGTCACCGTCACCTTCTACATCCTCGTCGCCTACATGCGACGCAACGTTGGCTCGCTCGAAGCCGGTGTGAAATACCTCATCCTCGGCGCGCTCAGCACTGGCTTCCTCGTTTACGGCATCGCATGGGTCTATGGATCCACTGGAACGATGAGTCTCGCCGCAATGCCAGATCGTCTCGCCCTCGTTACCAACCCGACTGCCCTTCTCTTCGGCATCGCCCTCGTCATGGTCGGC
>JANOEG010000004.1:0-1758 GCA_031413095.1 Burkholderiales bacterium
GCAGGAGCCCGAGGTGACGGACTTGGCCGTGTTGCTGATTGCGATGGGCGCGAAGATCGAAGGCCACGGCACAAGCCGCATCCGCGTGCAAGGCGTGAAGGCGTTGCACGCACCGAAGTTGCCGCACCGCATCATCCCCGACCGCATCGAGACCGGCACCTTCCTCTGCGCCGTGACCGCGGCCGGCGGCGATGTCAAGCTCACCGGCACCTGCACCGATCATCTGGACGCGGTGATCGACAAGCTGAAGGAAGCCGGCGCACAGATCGACGAGGGCGATGGCTGGATGCGCGTGCGCATGAACGGGCGGCCGAAAGCAGTGAGCTTTCGCACCAGCGAGTACCCGGCGTTTCCGACCGACATGCAGGCCCAGCTGATGACGGTGAACTGCATCGCCGAGGGCAGCGCGGTGATCAGCGAAACGATCTTCGAGAACCGCTTCATGCACGTCAACGAACTGGTGCGCCTGGGCGCGAAGATCGAGATCGATGGCCACACGGCAGTGGTGCACGGCGTGCCGCAGTTGTCGGGGGCGACAGTGATGGCGACGGACCTGCGCGCGTCGGCATCGCTCGTGATTGCCGGTCTGGTCGCCGAGGGGCAAACGCTGGTCGATCGCATCTACCACTTGGACCGTGGCTATGACCGCATGGAAGCCAAGCTGCGTGGCGTCGGTGCGAGTATTGAACGCACGTCATGACGATCACATTCGCTCTCTCGAAAGGCCGCATCTTCGACGAGACGCTGCCTCTGTTGAAGCGCGCTGGCATCGAAGTGCTCGACGACCCTGAGACCTCGCGCAAGCTGATACTGGCCACCAACCGTGCCGACGTGCGCGTCGTCCTCGTGCGTGCCAGCGACGTGCCGACCTACGTGCAGTACGGCGGCGCCGATCTCGGCGTGGCCGGCTCGGACATCCTGATGGAAACCGAGGGTGACGGCCTCTACCGCCCGCTCGACCTGCGCATCGCGCGCGCACGCCTGTCCGTTGCAGTGCGCTCGGACTTCGACTACGCCAGCGCAGTCAAGCAAGGCTCGCGCATTCGCGTCGCCACCAAGTACACCGCCAGCGCGCGTCAGTTCTTCGCTGACAAAGGCGTGCACGTCGACCTGATCAAACTCTATGGTTCGATGGAGCTGGCGCCGCTGACAGGGCTGGCCGATGCGATCGTGGACATTGTCTCCACCGGCGGCACGTTGAAGGCCAACGGGCTGGTTGAAGTCGAGAAGATCGCGGACATCTCGTCGCGGCTGGTCGTCAACCAAGCGGCGCTGAAGCTGAAGCGCGAGGCGATGCGGCCGCTGATCGATGCGCTCGAAAAGGCAGTGCAAGCGTGATCGTGCGGCGCTTGTCCACGGCGGAGGCTGGCTTCGAGGCGAAGTTTGCAGCGCTGCAATGGTCGGCTCAGACGGACATGTCGATCGACACAACCGTCGCGTCGATCATTGCCGACGTGCGACAGCGCGGCGATGCAGCGGTGCTCGAGTACACAGCTCGCTTCGACGGTGTCAATGCGGCGAGCGTTTCAGCACTCGAACTTTCACCCAACGAGCTCACTGCCGCACTCGACGCCATCACACCCGAACAACGCCGCGCGCTCGAAGCCGCGGCCGAGCGCGTGCGCGCGTACCACGAGCGGCAGCTCGACGTGAGTTGCCGCAGCTTTGCCTACCGCGACGCCGACGGCACGCTGCTCGGCCAGAAGGTCACGCCGCTCGACCGCGTCGGTGTCTATGTGCCGGGCGGCAAGGCGGCGT
>JANOEG010000005.1:0-18990 GCA_031413095.1 Burkholderiales bacterium
ATCGTCGTGAACTGGTTGAACAGCTCCGGGTTCACGTACTGCAAACCCGGCTGAAAGAGTTCAGCGCGGATGCCCAGGGCCAGCAGCCCACCCACCATCAGCATCGTGAAGCTGAACAGCAGGTACATCGTGCCGATGTCCTTGTGGTTGGTGGCGAACAACCAGCGCCGCCAGCCCTAGGGGTGGCCATGGTGATCATCGTGCGCGTGGTCGTGCGATGCGTGACCCGATGCGTGACCGTTAGGAAGAACTGCGCTCATGGTGTCATGCTCCTGGATCTCTCGAATTCGTCTCAGCTCGCGGACACGATGTCCACGCGGCGTGCGCGGGCCGCATCGGCGCCGCTGCCGGCCTCGACCTGCGACGGTTTGCGCAACTCGATGCGCTCGGCCGGAATGCCGCCCTTGGTGAGCGCATCGCGCACCGCGAACGCACGCTGCTTGGCCAGCTCGGCGTTCTTCGCGGCGCTGCCCGATGCATCGACATAACCCGACAACGCGATCTTGGCGTCGGGCTTGCCCTTCAACATCGCCAGCGCTTTGCCGAGAACCTTTTGCGCCTCGCCATCCAGCCCGCTCTTGCCAGTGGCGAAGAGCACCGACAGCGGCAGGCCTTCAGTGGCCGCAACGACTGCCGCCGGCGCGGCCGGTGCCACGGCCGCAGTCGAAACAGCGGCAAATGAAGCCGGCGTCTTGCCGGCGCGCACGTCAGCCACTTCTGCCGGCTGGATCAGCTTGCCGGTCTTGTTGCTCCACGCATTCTTCGTGTAGGTGGCCACCGCCGCCAGTTCGGTGTCGGACAACTGCTTCCACGCCGGCATGGCGCCGTTGGCCGCGCCATTGAGCAGGGTCTTGATCTGGTTCAGCGGATCGTTCAACACCAGCGCGCTGCCGTCCAACCCCTTGATCTTCGCGGCGGGGTTGCCCTTGCCGTCGGCCAGATGACAGGCCACGCAGTTGGCGGCATAGACCTTCTCGCCTCGTGCGACGAGATCCGCCAGTTGCCAGACCTTGCCCGGATCGTCGGCTGCAGCCTTCAATTCGGCCTGCTTGTCTCCGGCCCACTTGGCGTACTGCTCAGCGCTCACCACCTTGACGTGGATCGGCATGTACGCGTGTTCCTTGCCGCACAGTTCAGCGCACTGACCGTAGAAGTCGCCCGTCTTCTCGGCGCGGAACCAGGCGTCGCGCACGAAGCCGGGGATCGCGTCCTGCTTGACGCCGAAGGCCGGCACCATCCAGGCGTGGATCACGTCGTTGGCCGTGGTGATGATGCGGATCTTCTTGCCCACCGGAACGACCAGCGGGTTATCGACCTTGAGCAGGTAGTCGTCGGTGGACGGCGGCTTGCCGCTGCTGCTCATCTCGCGGTGCGAGGCGTCGAGCGTGGAATAAAAGCCGATGCCCTCGCCCTCGCCCTTCAGGTAGTCGTAGCCCCACTTCCACTGGTAGCCGGTGGCTTTGATCGTGATGTCGGCGCTGGTGGTGTCCTTCATCGCCACCACCGTCTTGGTCGCCGGCCAGGCCATTGCGATGACGATGAAGAACGGGATCACCGTCCAGATGATCTCGACCGTGGTGCTCTCGTGGAAGTTGGCCGCCTTGGCGCCCAGGCTCTTGCGGTGCTTCAGCAGCGAATAGAACATCACCCCGAACACGCCGATGAACAACAACAGGCAGAAGCCCATGATGTAGTTGTGCAGCCACTGAATCTCGCCCGCGAGCTTGGTCACCGGCGGGTGCAGGTCAAGCTGGTTGACGGCCGGGCCGCCGGGCAGGTTGTTCACCGCCAGCGCTGCGGAAGCTGCCGTGGCAGACAGCAGGGCAAGGCTGGTTCGCACGACAGTGCTCATGAGTTTCTTCAGGCCGATCATCGTGGTCTCTTCGTTGCGGTTTCTTCGTGGATGTCGTTGTTGGCGGCCGGCCGGCTGTGCGCACGCAAGGCGGCGCGCAGTTCCTGGGCCAAGCCTTGGCGCAATTCGGGCCGCAGGTAGCGGCCGATGCGCGCAGTGTGCCCATCGCCGGCCACTTCGATCAAGGATCGATCGCTGGACAGCGGTTCAACGCGCACCCAGGCCGCGCGAAACTCACTGCGCTCGGTCTGCGGGCCGTGCTGATGCTCCACCGACAGCGCCTCACCGGCCAAGGTGATGCGCTCGTGGTCGGTGGCATGGCGGGCGTAGATCAGCAATGCCGTACCGACCAGCAGCAGCTCGATACCGGCAAAGGCCAGCACCGGCGAAGCACCCGCCCAGGTGAAGCCGAGTGCAATCGTCATCGAGACAGCGCACAACGAGGCGTACACCGCAAACAGCTGCTTGGGAGTGATCGAGCAATTGCGCTTGAGCAGCCATTCGATGCGCAGCGCGCCATCCCCCTCCACCGTCCGTCCAAAGCGCCACACCGACGGCGCAACGCTAGCAGCGCGAGGCCAGGGAGCGGGGGCGACGGAGGTGTTCATTCGTGGGTCTTGGTCTGCGCCAGACACTGCGCAAACAGCTCGCGATTCTATCCGAGCGATCCGCTGCTGCGCCCCGTGCGCGCCATGCGTTGCAAGTCCGCCGCGGACAAGCGTGTCTCGCCGGCAACCGCTACCCGTGGCGGTGGGTTGAAGGCGTGGCCATAGACGATTTCAAACTCGATTGCGATGCGGCCGTCGGCCCCTGCGCGCTCGGCCAAGGCTGCCTCGAGCCGTCCGCGCCAGCGCGGCGTGCGCAGCCCCGCGCAGCGCCGCGGGTCGGCGTTGATGCCGAGGCCACGCAACTCCGTCAGCAAGGCGTCAGGCGTGGCCCAGGTCAGCCGCAGCATCTCCTGATCCATCACCGGGTCGGCAAAACCAGCCTGCACCAGCATGTCGCCGAGGTCGTGCATGTCCACAAAGGGCGCATGCGGCACGCCCCAACCGACCTCGCGATAGACCTCGCGCAAGGTCTTCAGCGTGTCGGGGCCGAGTGTCGAGAACATCACGAAGCCCTCCATGGACAAGGCCCGGCGCCACTGCGCAATCAACGATCCGGGGTCGAAATGCTGGTGCAGCACCATGTTCGCCCACACCAGTTGCGCGGTCTCCGGCTGCACCGCTGCGGCTTCGATCGACCGTGCCGTGCGCCGGGTCACCGACTGCCACCATGCTGGAGGCGACTTCGCAATCGCCTCCGCGTGCTCGACTCGCACAACCTTCGCCTTCGGGTAGGCCGAGCGCAACAGCTCGCTGCTGGCGCCACTGCGCGCCCACCAATCGACAATCACCGACGGCACCCGCTTCATGATCTGCAGGCGCTCGGCCATGCGTCGCGCCACTTCACCGTGCAGCCACGGCGGCTCGGCGGCCAGCGCTTGCCGGCGCTGCAAATGCTGCAACGCGGCGCGGTCGATGACGCGCTCGGTGGTGGGATCAGTCATCGTTCACATCAACGTCAGCAGAAAGTGGTGCTCGATGTAGACGTTGCGCGCTTGTACGTCACGACATCCTCAATGCGCTTGGCAATCAGCAGTCGGCCCGCAGGTGACCGGAGCTGCGGACCTAGCGTGCTGCACATCAGGCAGCTAGCCGGTAGCCACCGACCTCCAAGTTGTAGCCGATGTGAGCGTGAGGACGCAGCGCGTACTCAAAGTTGTGTGCAGACCATTTGTCTAGGCCATGTACCAGGACTTCAAACTGAAATCTGTCCAAGCCATGCTTGAGGAACGCTACATAGAGAGGAAAGCCATTTCTCTTGGTACGCAGAACGTCCACGTTCCTCTTGTGCCTACGCCACATCCGCTCAAGATCATTCGCAAGGCCAACATAGCCTTCCAGAAACGGATTCGTCTGCTGTCGCAAGTGAATCCAGTACACCACGTGCATCGCCTCCTCGGATGCGTCCGAGGTCTCATCAAGCGCTGCTGTCACAGACATACCCGCCCATTTACGTACGCTGCTCGAAAGCGATCAGATTGCCATCGGGATCACGGGCGACGAACCAGCGCGTGCCCCAATGCGTGGCCTCAGGCGGGAACAGCGCCGCCCCCTTGGCTGCGACTTCGGCGTGGCGTGGCGGGCCTCGATGTTATCGACCATCAAATGCAGCGTCGGCCGCGTGCCATTGATGCCGTGCGACTTGGAGTGGTCGGCGGTCGGGTGCGGCTCGGCAAGCACGATCGCCGCGCCGCCCGCCGAAGCCAGAGACACGCCGCGCGGCTCGCCGTTGCCGCCCCAGGCAAAGCGCTCGGCCCAGCCAAGAACGTCGCGGTAGAACGCGAGTGATGCATCGAATGACGTCGGCTCCACAAAAACGTGGTCGAAGCGGTCTTGGGACATGGCAAGCTGCTGGTGGTGCGAGCGATCTTGAATCTTCCCACGCAATGCGCAGTCTGCCTCGGCTGGAGCCCTCGGCGCGTCTGCGCCGATTGCGTGAACCGGCACGCCGCGATCAAGCCGCGTTGCGTCGGTTGCGCGATCGGCTTGCCGTCCGGTGTGCAGCGTTGCGGCGCCTGCATCACCGCGCCGCTGCCGTTTGCGCTCGCGGTAGCCGCGGTGGACTACGCTTTTCCGTGGAGCGGCCTGGTGAGGGCGCTGAAGTTCCATGCGGCGCTCGACTTGAGCGATGGCCTCGCCCAGCTTCTCGCCGACGCCGTCCGCAACAGCGGTGCAGCGCTGCCGCCACTCGTGTTGCCCGTCCCGCTCGGCCGGGTCCGCCAGGCCGAGCGCGGCATGAACCAGGCCTGGGAGCTCGCACGGCGCGTCGCAGCTCGACTGCATCTGCGCGCGCAAGCCGGGCTGTTGGCGCGCCGTGTCGAGACGCCGCACCTGGCCGACCTACCGCGAGATGAGCGCGCGCGGGCGATCTGCGGCGCCTTTGCGCTCGCACCCGGCGCCACCACAACGCTGCACGGACAACACGTCGCACTGGTCGATGACGTCATGACCACCGGCGCCACCGCCGCCGAAGCGACGCGCGCGCTGCTGGGCGGCGGCGCCGCGTCGGTGCAGATGTGGGTCTTTGCGCGCACACCCTGAGTTCGACCAACATGTTCAACATCGTCCTCGTCCACCCCGAAATCCCGCCGAACACCGGCAACGTGATCCGCCTGGCAGCGAACACGGGGTGTGCCATGCACCTGATCGAGCCGCTCGGTTTTTCGATGGACGACAAGCAACTGCAACGGGCGGGGCTCGATTACCACGAGTACGCCGCGGTCCAGCGCCATGCGTCGTGGGCTGGCTTCGTGCAAGCTGAGCAGCCAGACGCGCGGCGCATGTTCGCTTTCACCACGCGCGGCAGCCAGCCGTTCGCCGGCGTGGCTTGGCAAACCGGCGACTGGTTGGTCTTCGGCAGTGAGACGGCGGGGCTGCCCTCAGCACTGAGAGACAGCTTCGACAATGCGCACCGCGTGCGCTTGCCCATGCGCACCGGCCAGCGCAGTCTCAACTTGAGCAACGCGGTTGCGGTGGCGGTGTTCGAGGCGTGGCGGCAGTGCGGCTACGCGGGCGGCAACTGACAGGGCGTCGTCAGCTTTCGCTGCGCGCTTCGCGAGCCATCAACCTCTGCATCGCCTCGGCGGCGTTGAGCCGACCATCGAGCACGGCAACGACACATTGTGTGATCGGCATCTCGACGCCCAGCGAGCGAGCGCGTTGCAGCACCACCGGCGCGCTGTACACGCCTTCGGCCACATGGCCGAGCTCGGCAAGCACTTGCGCCAACGGCACGCCTTGGGCAAGGCGCATGCCGACCTTGCGGTTGCGCGACAGGTCGCCGGTGGCGGTCAGCACCAAGTCACCGAGGCCCGACAGGCCCATGAAGGTTTCGGCGCGCGCGCCGAGCGCAACACCCAGCCGTGTCATCTCGGCCAGGCCGCGTGTGATCAGCGCGGCGCGCGCGTTGAGGCCCGCCTGCAAGCCATCACACAGACCGGTGGCGATGGCCATCACGTTCTTGACGGCGCCACCGACTTCGACGCCGATTGGGTCGCGGCTGGTATAGATGCGCAGCGCTTCGCTGTGAAAGACCTCGGCCGCCATGTCGCGCAAGGTGTCGTCGGCGCTCGCGGCCACCAACGCCGTGGGTTGCTCGCGCGCCACCTCCTCGGCAAAGCTCGGGCCGGACAGCACGCCGCAAGTCGCCTGCGCGCGCAACTCGCGCGCCACTTCGTGACCGAGCAGACCCGTGCCGGCTTCGAAGCCCTTGCACAGCCAAAGCACGCGCGCGTCTGCGGGCACAGCGGCCAGCATCTCGCGCAGGCCCGACATCGGCGTGGCGACCACGGCCAGGCCGCCATGGGCGTGGCGCAACGCAGCGGAGAGGTCGGCGCTGATCGCCAGCGCCGACGGCAATGCCACGCCCGGCAGGTAGCGCGTGTTCTCGTGCGCGGCGGCCATCGCGCCGGCGTGAGCCGCATCGCGCGCCCACAACACCACCGAATGACGCGACGCCGCCTGCACTGCGAGCGCCGTGCCCCAGGCGCCGGCGCCGAGCAGCGTGACGTTCATCGACAGCCCGTCGAAGGACGCTTCTAGTTGACGGACGTTGCCCCGTTGCCCTGCGCCGCCAGTTGCTGCTGCTGCGCTTCGAACATCGCCTGGAAGTTCACTTCCGACAGCGTCACCGGCGGAAAGCCGGCGCGCGTGCACACATCGGAGACGATCGCGCGCAGGTACGGATAGACCATGCCCGGGCAGGCGATGCCGAGGATGGCTTGCGTCTGCTCGCCGAGGTTGCGCAGCTCGAAGATGCCGGCCTGCTTGGCCTCGATCAGGAACAACGTGCGGTCGGCCACCTTGGTCGTGACCGTGGCCGTGACGCAGACCTCGTAGATGCCCTCGGCCACCGTCTCGGCGGAGATGGCCAGGTTGATGTCGACATTCGGCTGTTGCTGGTCGAGCAGGATCTGCGGCGAATTCGGTTGCTCCAGCGACAAGTCCTTGAGGTACATGCGCTGGATGTTGAAGACAGGGTTGGTGTCCGGGGCGTCGGCCATGGTGGGTGCGTCCAAAAGTGATGAACCCGCTGGGTCAGCGGGTTTGTGCGGGCCGCATTATCACAGGTGAATGCCGCTCTAGCCGGCGGCGCCGAGCGGCGCGATTCAGGCCGACGAAGCCTGCAGCAGCGGCATCAGGCCGCCCTTCTGATCGAGCGCGATCAGGTCGTCGCAGCCACCGACATGCGTATCGCCGATGAAGATCTGCGGCACGGTGCGGCGACCGGTGATCTCAACCATCTTTTCGAGCTGCGCCGCATCGAGATCGATGCGGATCTCTTCGACGGCCGCCACACCGCGCTGCTTGAGCAGCGCCTTGGCGCGCAAGCAGTAGGGGCAGACTTGAGTGGTGTACATGCGCACGGTATTCATGCCTCGAATTGTCCGTGAGTTTGCGCTCTGCCGCAGGGCGTCGAGCAATGCCCCTGACGAATCAGATCGAGGATTTTTCCACGCGCCGCTTCAAGCCGCGGCCTTCTCGACCGGCAGCTTCGCTTCACGCCATGCGGCGAGGCCACCGGCCAAGACCTGGGCCTTCTCGTAGCCGGCCTTGCGCAGCAGACCCGCTGCGCGCGAGGCCCGCGACCCGGTGGGGCACACCACCACCAGCGGCAGCGCCTTGTTGCTCGGCAAGTCCTTCGCACCTTCGAGCTTGCCTTCCAGTTTGGAGATGGGCACGTTGCGCGATCCATTCGCGTGCCCCTTGGCAAACTCGTCGGGCTCGCTGACATCGATCAGCACCGCCTTCTCGCGGTTGATCAGACGCACCGCCTCGTCCGTGCTCACGCTGCCGGCACCTCCCTTGCCCTTGATCTGCGGCCAGACCAAAAAGAAACCCGACACAAGCGCGGTCAGGACCAACAGCCAATTCTTCAACAGGAACTCGAGCACGGCAGATCACGCAGAGGGCAAGGGGCGCGAATCATACAATCCGACCCCTCCCGGCCCTTGTTCCTGCCATGTACAAGCTTGTCCTCATCCGCCACGGCGAATCGACCTGGAACCTCGAGAATCGTTTCACCGGCTGGACAGACGTGCCCCTCACCGACACCGGCGTGGCGCAGGCGCGCGAGTCCGGGCGCTTGCTGAAAGAAGCCGGCTACGAGTTCGATCTGGCGGTCACATCGGTCTTGAAGCGCGCCATCTGGACGCTTTGGCACGCGCTCGATGTGATGGAGCGCACCTGGGTGCCGGTGACGAATGACTGGCGCCTGAACGAGCGTCACTACGGCGCGCTGCAAGGCCTCAACAAGTCCGACATGGCCAGGCAGTACGGCGATGAGCAGGTGCTGATCTGGCGCCGCAGCTACGACGTGCCGCCGCCGCTGCTCGATGCCAACGACCCGCGCAGCGAACGCAGCGATCTGCGCTACGCCAAGCTCTCGCCATCGCAGGTGCCGCTGACCGAATGCCTGAAGGACACGGTTGTGCGCGTGATGCCGTGCTGGAACGACACCATCGCGCCATCCATCCGCTCGGGCCAGCGCCTCGTCATCGCCGCGCACGGCAACTCGATACGCGCGCTGGTGAAGTATCTCGACGGCATCGGTGACGCCGAGATCGTCGGCGTGAACATTCCGAACGGCATTCCGCTGGTCTATGAGCTCGATGCAGACCTGAAGCCGATCCGCCACTACTACCTTGGCGACCCGGAAGCGGCGGCCAAGGCCGCGGCTGCTGTGGCGGCACAGGGCAAAAAAGCGTAGCTACGCTGGCGGCAGTTCAGCGGCAATCGTCTCGCGCAAATGCGCGGCCAGGGCACGCCGATCGGCATGTGCCGTGCCCTGCGCTGTGAGCACCTTGACCTCGACGTTCAAACCGTGCGCGCAGACGAAACGCCAGGCGCTTTGCGCCAGCGTTGTCTCACCCAGAAACTCGGCCAGCGGGCTGATGGTGTGCTGGGCGTCGAAGAAGCGCAGCACCACCGGCTGCACCGGCGTTGCCGTCGTCACCGCCGCGTGCAGCAGGTTGGCGTGAAACGGCAGCAGCGTGCGGCCGTCGCCCGTGGTGCCTTCGGGGAACACGGCCACCGTGTCGCCGGCCTGCAGCGCCGCGGCCATCTGGTGGACGACACGCAGCGCATCGCGCTTTTTTTCGCGCTCGATGAACAAGGTGCCGGCGCCGGCCACGAGCTTGCCAATCAGCGGCCACTGCTTCACATCGGCCTTGGAGACGAAGTGCGCTTCAGGAATCACGGCGTGGATGGCCGCGATGTCGAGCCACGAGACATGGTTCGAGACGACGAGCTTGGCGCCAGGCCGGGGCGTGCCATGCGCATGCAGCGTGATGCCGATCAGGCGCAGCAACTTGGCCGACCACCACTGGATGCGCGCATGGCGTTGCGCTGCGCTGTACGCATCAAAGCGCAGCAGGATGATGGCCAAGCCGTGCAGGCCATGCACCAGCAGGCGCGAGATGCGCCACGCGCCGACGAGGCTTCGCATCAGCGCTCGAACGCGACGCTGCCAGCGACCAGCGTCGTGCGCACGCGGCCTGGCATCTCGAAGCCGCTGGTCGCAAACGCAAATGGCGTGTGCTTGCCCTGGCTGACCAGCGTGGCGTCGCTGACCTGCCAGCGTGCCTGCGGATCAAAGACGCAGATGTCGGCGACGCCGCCTTCGATCAACCGTCCGGCGCTGGCCGACAGTGTGCCGATGGCGCCGCCGAGCACGCGCACCGGCTCGCTGGTGATGCGCGCGAGTGTCGCCGGCAACGCCAGGCCGCGTTGCTCGCCCCAGTGCAGCGCCAGACCGAGCAGCAGCTCCAGACCGGTCGCCCCCGGCGTGGCCTCGGCAAACGGCAGCGTCTTCTCGTCGGCATCGACCGGCGTGTGGTCCGACACGAGCGCGTCGATCGTGCCGTCGGCCAGCGCCGCCTGCAGCGCGTCACGGTCACGCTGTTGTCGCACCGGCGGCGTCAATCGAAGCGCAGAGTTGAAGTAGCCGATGTCCATGTCGGTCAGGTGCAGCGAGTTGATGCTGACGTCGGCGGTGAGCGGCAAGCCCTCGGCTTTGGCCTGGCGCACGAGTTCGACGCCGGCCGCGCTCGACAGCCGCTCAAGGTGCACGCGCGCGCCGGTTGTGCGCATCAACTCGAAGATCGTGAACATCGCGATCGTCTCCGAGGCCACAGGCACGCCGGCCAGGCCCAAGCGCGTGGCCACAGCGCCGCTGGCCGCCACACCGACGCCGAGCCAAGGATCGCGCGGCTGCAGCCACACCGTGTAGCCGAAAGTGGCGGCGTATTGCAACGCGCGCTGCAGCGTCAGCGTGTTCGTGATGCGCGCATCGGCCTGTGAAAACCCGACGCAGCCCGACTCGGTGAGTTCGGCCATCTCGGTCAGCGCCTCGCCGGCCAGGCCGCGCGTCAACGCACCGAGCGGAAAGACGCGGCAGCGCGAGAGTTTGCGCGCGCGGAACTTCAGCATCTCGACCAGGCCCGGCTCGTCGAGCGGCGGGTCGGTGTCGGGCGGGCAGACCAGGCTCGTCACGCCACCGGCGGCAGCGGCGGCGAGTTCACTCTCCAGCATGCCTTCGTGCTCGTGGCCGGGCTCGCGCAAACGCGCAGCCAGATCGACGAGGCCCGGCGCGACGACGAGGCCCTGCGCATCGATCGTGCGCTCGGCCTCGAACTCGCGCGGCACGTCGCCGAGCGCGACGATGCGATCGCCGGCAATCGCGAGGTCGCCGTTGCGATCGAGACCACTGGCAGGATCGACCAGACGGCCGTTCTTGATCAGGAGCTTCATCGTCTGTCCCTCGCCTCAGCGACTGGCACGCTCTCAGCGGGCCTCGAACCGCCACGTTGCACCAAATATGGCCACGGCTTGCCCGCCACGAGATCCCTGCTCAGCATCACCTCGAACACAGCATCCGAAGGAGACAGCGGCTGTCTGGCCGGCAATAAATCGCCTTTCATTCGCATGTGCAGCTCACTGCGCGCAATCTTTCCTTGGTCTCTGAACATCAGCATCTGCCAAGCGTCACCGACCGGAGCGAACTCCACTTCAGAACACTGCTCTGGACTGAACGAGTGGTGTTCACACCATTGACGCTTCATGTCTTCTGTCGCGCCTTGGTAGCCATGCATGATGAACATCTCGTCCCACCGAAAGCGCGTCACTTTGGCAATTTCAATGGGCTGGCCCTTGCCGCCATCAACTGCCGCGCCGAGCGCCTTGCTTATCGGGCCCGGCGTCGGAATCAGCAGCGCGTACAACGCCCACAAAGTCAGCGCCGCGACGAAGACAACGAACGAGACAAGCCGAAGCCGCGAGCTCATGCTGAGTTCCCCGCGATCGTGCTCATCACCGCCATGCGCACGGCGATGCCAAACGTCACCTGCGGCAAGATCACGCTGGCCCGTCCGTCGGCGACCGTCGAATCGATCTCGACGCCGCGGTTGATCGGCCCCGGATGCATGACGATCGCATCGGGCCTTGCGAGTGCGAGCTTGTCCGCCGTGAGGCCGAAGCGCTTGAAGTACTCGCCGGCACTCGGCAGCACGGCGCCGTTCATGCGCTCGTTCTGCAGGCGCAGCATGATGATGACGTCGGCGTCGCGGATGCCTTCGGCCATGTCGTGGCAGACGCGCACGCCCATGCCGGCCAAGTCGTTCGGCACCAGGGTCTTCGGGCCGACCGCGCGGATCTCGGGCACACCGAGCGTCGTCAGCGCATGGATGTCGGAGCGGGCGACGCGCGAGTTGACGATGTCGCCGACGATCGCCACCGTGAGCTGCGTGAAGTCGCCCTTGAAATGGCGGATCGTGTACATGTCCAGCAGGCCCTGCGTCGGATGCGCATGGCGGCCGTCGCCGGCGTTGATGACATGCACATGCGGCGCACAGTGCTGCGCAATCAGGTACGGCGCCCCGCTCTCGCTGTGGCGGACGACGAACATGTCGGCATGCATCGCCGACAGGTTGGCGATGGTGTCGAGCAGGCTCTCGCCCTTGGCGGTGCTGGACCGGGCAATGTCGAGGTTGATGACGTCCGCGCTCAAGCGCTTGGCCGCGATCTCGAACGTCGTCCGCGTGCGCGTGCTGTTCTCGAAGAAGAGGTTGAACACGCTCTTGCCGCGCAGCAGCGGCACCTTCTTCACATCGCGCTCGTTGACCGAGAGGAAGGTGCCTGCAGTGTCGAGGATCTGCGTCAGCACCGCCTTGGGCAGTCCCTCGATCGACAGCAGGTGGATCAGCTCGCCATGCTGGTTGAGTTGCGGGTTGCGTTTGGACAGCATCAGGCGCTCTTGCTTTCAACCGCGAACGCGAAGGTGCCGCCCTCGCCTTGCGCCAGTGCCAGGCGCTGTTGCGGCGCAATCGTCACCCGCGCAGCGGTGAAGGACGGCTGGATCGGCAGCTCGCGCCCACCGCGATCGACCAGCACGGCCAACGACACGCTGGCGGGGCGGCCGAAGTCGTACAGCTCGTTGACCACGGCGCGGATCGTGCGGCCGGTGAACAGCACATCGTCGATCAGCACGACGTGCCGGCCCTCGATTGCAAACGGCAGCTTGGTGGCACCCGCTCCGGCGGCGAGGCCGCGCTCGCCGAAATCGTCGCGATGCAAGGTGCTGCTGATGACACCGGCCTCGCCGGGCAGATTCAGATCGGCCTGCAAGCGCGCCGCCAGCCAGGCGCCGCCGGACCAGATGCCGACCAGCGCGGCATCGGGACGGTCAGCAAGCAGGCGGCGCACGCCGTCGCGCAACGCACCGTAGAGCGCTTCGGCATCGAGTGTGAGTGAGGTGGTGCTCATGCGTTGCTGCGAAGGTACTGTTCGAGGATCAGCGCCGCCGCGGCGGCATCGACATCACGCTCACCCTGCGACCGCGCTTCTGTCGTTGTGTAGCGCTCATCGACTTCATGCACCGGCAGGCCGAATCGCCCGGCAAGCTGGCGCGCGAAGCGTTGCGCGCGGCGCGTATTGTCGTGCGCTGCGCCGTCGGGGTGAAACGGCACGCCAACGACGAGTTCGGCGGGCTGCCACTCGGCGATCAGCTTGGCGATGGCGGCAAAGCGTGCGTCGCCCTCGGCGGTGATCGTGCGCAGCGGCGTGGCGCTCTGCGTCAGGCTGTTGCCCGAGGCCACACCCACCCGCTTGAGGCTGAAATCGAAAGAAAGAAAGGACTGGTGGTTCACGACGGCCTTGCCCAGGCTCATGCGTGCCCCGCCTCCTGGCTCAGCATGTTGGGGTCGATGCCGAGCAGCGACACCGCCTTCTCGTAGCGCTGGGCGATCGGCGTGTCGAAAATGACACTCGGATCGGCGTCCACCGTCAGCCACCCATTGCGCGAGAGTTCGTCTTCGAGTTGGCCGGCGCCCCAACCGCTGTAGCCGAGCGTGATCAACATCCGCTTCGGGCCCGCGCCGTCGGCCAGCGCTTCGAGCACGTCCTTGCTCGTCGTCATGTCCAGAGACCCGCCAGCGATCGACAGCGTCGAGTTGTAGGGGCTGACGTGATCGGCCTGGCGCTCGTGCAGCACGAAGCCCCGCTCGGTTTGTACCGGGCCGCCGAAGTAGACCGGCGTGTCGGCAATGTCGTCGCGGTTCAGGCTTAGTTCGACCTTCTCGAACAGGTTCTTCAGCTTGATGTCGACAGGCTTGTTGATCACCAGGCCGAGCGCGCCTTTTTCGGTGTGCTCGCACAGGTAGACCACCGAGCCGGCGAACATCGGGTCGGCCATGCCCGGCATGGCAATCAGAAACTGATTGGTGAGATTGATACGACTCGCGCCGACGGCACCCGACATGACAACGATTCTAGTAGCGCAGCTCCGCCAAACCGTGTGAAATTCACGCCCACGGGACCACCTTGCCTGGGGTGTGCAAGGTAGGAACTCACAATAGGACCGCGTCGTCGTTGGGACGTCGCGTGAGTAGTAGACAGCGGCGGGGAAAAAATGAGCTTCGAGCCAGAGCGCATGAGCGCACGCCTGCTGGGCGCCAAGAGTGAGCGTCTGATGTTGCGCGAGCCACGGCTCGGCGACGCGATCGACCTCTTTGAAGCCACACGCCACCCGGCGTTCAACGAACACCTCATGTGGGACGCACCGCCCGATCTCAGCGCCGTGCGGCAGCGCCTGCAGCGCGTCATGGATCGCGCTCAGGCTGGCGCTTGCGCTGCGTTTGCGGCCATCGACCGCGCCACCGGCCGCTGGGCCGCGCTGTTCCGCTTCGAGCCCCGTGAACAAGCCTCGTCGGCAGAACTGGGCCTGTGGGCGCATCCTTCGTATTGGGGCGCAGGTTTTGGCGAAGAAGTGACTCGCCTGGCAATCGAACAGGCCTTTGCCAAAACCGCCCTCGAAGCTGTGGTGGCCTGCGCCAAGCCGCAGCACAAGATCTCGATGCGGCTTCTCGAGCGCTGCGGGCTCGAGCCTATCGGCCTGTCGCCGCGTGCGCACGAGAGCGGATACAACGTGCCACTGATGCAGATGATGCTGACACGCACCCGCTGGACCTGGCTGCGCACCGAGTCGATCTCCGGCTGGATGCCCGAGCCGATCGAGATTGCCGAGCCGTTGGATTTGCCGCAGCGCCTGCAGGCCTAATCTCGAAGTTAATCTCGAAGTTAAGCTCGAAGGGTGAAGGTCTCACCCGAAAAGCCCCTAGCTCGCGCCCTCGTCTGGCTTCGCCGCGACCTGCGCGCCGACGACAACGCGGCGCTCTACCACGCGCTCGCTGCGGCCAGGCAGGTCTGGGTCGGCTTCGTCTTCGACCGCCCGATCTTGGGCGCGCTGCCACGCGCCGACCGGCGCGTCGAGTTCATCCGCGAGAGTCTGGTCGGGCTCGAAACGCAATTGCGTGAGATGGCCGAACGTGCCGGCGTGCCGGGCGCGGCGCTGCTGGTGCGCCACGGCACGAGCACGGACGAGCTGCCGCGCCTGGCGCAATCGCTGGGGGTGCAGGCGGTGTACTGCAATCACGACGACGAGCCGTATGCGCTGACGCGCGACGCCGCAGTGCGCGGCACGCTGGCCGCCGCCGGCATCGCGCTGCACACGAGCAAGGACCATGTGATCTTCGAGCGCAGCGAGGTGCTGACGCAGTCCGGCGGCGTCTATGGCATCTTCACGCCGTACAAGAACGCGTGGCTGAAAAAGCTCGACGGCTACTTCCTCAAAGCCTACCCGGTCGAACGCCACGCCGCCGCGCTGGCCGCGCCGCCGCAAGGTGTGGCCGCCGGCGTGCCAGCGCTGGCCGAGCTCGGCTTCGAGACGACGAACCTGGCATCGCTGAAGATGCCGCCCGGCCCGGCCGGCGCGCAGTCGATGTTCGCCGACTACCTGCAGCGCATCGACGACTACGAGCAGACGCGCAACTTTCCCGCCGTCAAGGGGCCGAGCTACCTGTCGACGCACCTGCGCTTCGGCACGATCTCCATTCGCCAGCTTGCGCGCGAGGCACGGCAGCGCCTGCAAGGCGGCTCGCCGGGCGCGCAAGTCTGGCTGTCCGAGCTGATCTGGCGCGACTTCTACCACCAGGTGCTGCACCACCACCCGCGCGTCGTCGGCCACAGTTTCAAGCGCGAGTACGACGCCATCAAGTGGGAACACGGCAAACAGGCCGATGCTCTGTTCGCCGCCTGGTGCGAAGGCCGCACCGGCTACCCGCTGGTCGATGCCGCGATGCACCAGATCAACCAGACCGGCTACATGCACAACCGGCTGCGCATGGTCGTGGCGAGTTTCCTGACCAAAGACCTCGGCATCGACTGGCGGCGCGGCGAAGCCTATTTCGCGCTGCACCTGAACGACTTCGACCTCGCCGCCAACAACGGCGGCTGGCAATGGGCGTCGTCTTCCGGCTGCGATGCGCAGCCGTACTTCCGCATCTTCAACCCGGTCAATCAGAGCGAGAAGTTCGACGCCCAAGGCAAGTTCATCCGCCGCTACTTGCCGCAACTCGCGCTTCTGCCCGACAAGCTGATCCACGCGCCGTGGCTGGCCAAACCGGTCGATCTTGCGGCCGCCGGCATCGAACTCGGCAGGACCTACCCGATGCCGGTGGTGCAACACGACGTGGCGCGCGCGAAAACGCTCGAGCGCTACGCCGTCGTCAAGGCGGTCAAGTAGCCTTCTCGGCGCTCTCTTCCGGCGCCTTGGTGTGCTTGATGAAGATGCGCGCCGCGATGATGCCGATCTCGTAGAGGATGATCATCGGGAACAGCAGCGAGAGCTGCGAGATCACGTCCGGCGGGGTGACGACGGCCGAGACCACCGCGGCGCCGACGATGAAGTAGCCGCGCCAGGCCTTCAACTGTTCGATCGTGACCACGCCCAGCCGCGCCAACACGACCACCGCCACGGGAACCTCGAAAGCGATGCCGAAGACCAGGAACAACGACAGCACGGTGCCGAAATACTGCTCGATGTCTGGCGCGGCGCTGACCGAACTCGGCGCCACCTTGACCATGAACGACGTCAGCGCGGGAATGACGATGCCGTAGCAGAAGGCCACGCCGACGAAAAACAGCAGCGTGCTCGAAACGACGAGCGGCATGACCATGCGCTTCTCGTGCGAGTACAGGCCGGGCGCGACAAAGGCCCATAGCTGGTAGAGGATGTACGGCAGCGCAATGAGAAACGCCGTCATCAGCGTCATCTTTAGCGGCACGAGAAACGGCGAGAAGACGTTGGTGGCGATCAGCTTCGTGCCCGGCGGCAGGTTCTGCGTCAGCGGCGCGGCTAGAAGGTCGTACATCACGTTGATGCCCGGCCAGATGCAAAGCAGGCCGAAGACCGCGCCGAGCGCAATGACCACGCGGATCAGCCGGTCGCGCAGCTCGACCAGGTGCGAAACGAACGGCTGCTCGGTGCCGGCGAGTTCGTCTTCCTTGTCCGCGGGCCCGCTCATCGCGCTGACTTGGGCCGAAAGCGCGCCACACGCGCCGCGCCCGACAGCGCCTTGGTGCGGATGCCGGCGCGCTGCTTGTACCAAGACGGCGTCGCCCCGCGCTTCAGGCGCCAGTTCTTCTTCGGATTCTTGTATTCAGGCACTGGCGTGGACAAGCCATCGAGCGCATGCGCCGCAGTGTCCACATCGCCGGATTTCCAGCTGCTCTCCAGCTCGCTGGTGGTCGCGTTGAACTCCTGGTTGACGCTTCGCTCCACGTCATGCGCCGCGGTCTCGAACTGCGACTTCATCTTCTGCAGCTCTTCCAACTCGATCGTGCGGTTGACTTCGGCTTTCACGTCGGCGACGTAGCGCTGCGCCTTGCCGAGAAAGTGGCCGACCGTGCGCGCCACGCGCGGCAGTTTCTCCGGCCCGATGACGATGAGCGCCACCGCACCGATCAGCGCGATCTTGTCGAAACCGAAATCAATCATGGACGGCGCCCGTTCTGCGACGGGCTATGGGCGATCAGGTTTTTGTCTTCGCCTCGACGTCCACGGTGTTGGCGTCGGTGCTCTTCGGCTGCGACGTCACCTGCGACGGCGGCGTGCCTTCGGCTGCCGCATCGCCACCCGATTTCACGCCGTCCTTGAAACCCTTGACCGCACCACCGAGGTCGGAGCCGATGTTCTTCAGCTTCTTGGTGCCGAATATCAACACCACGACCAGCAGCACGATCAGCCAATGCCAGATGCTGAACGATCCCATGACTTTCTCCTGTGGAGGAACTACAACTGATTCTAGGTCAGCACCACTTTCAACCCTTGGCCCAGGGTCTCGGGCCTCCCATGACATGCATGTGCAAGTGCATTACTTCCTGGCTACCGTCACGGCCGGTGTTGATGACGTGTCTGAATCCGTTGGTGACGCCGAGTTCCCGCATCAGGCGTGGCGACAGCGCCATCATGCGGCCGAGCAGCGGCGCATGCTCGGAGCTCACGTCGGCCATCGAGACGATGTGCGCCTTCGGAATCAACAGAATGTGCACCGGCGCCCACGGGTGGATGTCGTGAAAGGCCAGCATCTCGTCGTCTTCATAGACCTTCTTCGCTGGAATCTGCCCGGCGGCGATCTTGCAAAAGATGCAACTGAGGTCTGTTGTGCTCATGCCGGCATCACCGGCTGGTTGTCATTGAGCTTGAGGAAGCCCTTGATGACGCGGTACAGCGCCCACAGGCCAGCCACAAACCACACCAGCAGGCCAAGCCCGAAGGCAAAGAGCAAGATGAAGCCCACCACCGACCAGAGCAAGCCCCACCAGAAAGTGCGGATCTGCCAGTCGAAGTGGCTTGCGTAAAGCGTGCCAGCGGCATCCTCGCGCTTCACGTAGTTGATGATCACGCCGACGATCGCCGTGATGCCGACAAAGATCGACAGCACCTGCAAGGCGTAGACCACCATCGTCAAGGTTTTCAAGCTCGCCAGTTGTTCCGCGGTTCTTTCCATCACGCACCCTCCTCGGTGTCACGTTGATTGGCTTTGCGCAACGCAAATTCTTCGAGCCCCGACGTGCCCTCGCGCCGCTCCAGCTCGGCCAGCACATCGGCCGGCGTCAATCCAAAGTGTGCGAGCGCGATCATCGAGTGGAACCACAGGTCGGCGACCTCGGCGGTGATGCGCGCGCGATCGCCGTCCTTGGCGGCCATGACGACTTCGGTGGCTTCTTCGCCAACCTTTTTCAGAATGGCATCGACGCCCTTGGCGGACAGGCGAGCGACGTAGCTCTTGTCGGGATCGGCAGCGCGTCGCGACTCAATCACACCAGCCAAGCGGGCCAAGGTGTCGTTGCTCATCGGTAGATACTTTCGGGGTCTTTGAGCACCGGCTCGACGCTCTTCCATTGCCCGTCTTCGAGTGTCTGGAAGAAACACGAATGGCGGCCGGTATGGCACGCGATGCCGGGCTCATGCCCGAGCTGTATGACCTTGAGCAGCACGACGTCGTTGTCGCAATCGAGGCGGATGTCGTGCACCTGCTGCACGTGGCCGCTCTCTTCGCCCTTGAACCAGAGTCTGTTTCGCGAGCGGCTCCAGTACACGGCGCGCTGGGTTTCGACTGTCTTGGCCAGCGCGTCGCGGTTCATGAAGGCGAACATCAGCACGTCGTTGCTGCCGACTTCCTGCGCGATCACCGGCAC
>JANOEG010000006.1:0-4542 GCA_031413095.1 Burkholderiales bacterium
TGACGCACGCGCCCAGCACCTACAAGATTCCCACAGCCAACGACGTGCCGCTGGCGCGCTTCAACACCGCTCTGTTCGACGCCCCGAACCCGGCCGACACGATCCACCGCAGCAAGGCCGTCGGCGAGCCACCACTGCTGCTGCCGTTCTCCGCGCTGTTGGCGATCCGCGACGCGGTGTCGGCCGTGGGCGAACACAAGATCGATCCGCCGCTGCGCTCGCCGGCGACGCCGGAGGCGGTGTTGGATGCGGTCGAGGCGGTGCGTGCTGAGGGTCGGCTCGGTTGAAGCGGCGGCCGGCCGCGATCGGATTTGTTCTTGCGGCACTCGCCTTTGCGGCTGGTGGCGCCCATGCGCGTCGCACCGGTGTTGTCCGCACAGTAACCATCGACATGGTCGTCATCCACTCGACCGGTGGCCCGACCTGCGACGACGTGACGGGCAAAGCCATCTGGGTGAAAGCTGGTGCGCTCGACGACAACCTGCGCCACATCGAAGCACACCCGGTGCTCGGCATCCACTACATGATCGACCGTGACGGCACGCTGCGCGCCAGCGTGCCCGAAGGCCAGTTGGCCCATCACGTCTATCGCTACAGCGAGCGCTCGATCGCCATCGAGTTGATCAACGACGGCGACGGACTCGATCCCTTTCCTGAGGCGCAGCTAACGGCCCTGGTGTCCTTGCTGCGCGACATCCAGCAGCGCCGTGGCATCCGGCGCGATGGCATCAAGCGTCACTCCGATCTGGACCATGCGCTGTTGCCTTGCGACAGGAAGCAGCGGCGGAAGGTGGACCCCGGCGCTGCGTATCCGCATGAGTCGGTACTCGACCGGGTGTTTGGGCGGCAGTGACGCAGGACGGCAAGTCGTGTTGCTTGTCTGCGTACACTGGCGGCCCGTCAGGGAGAAGAATGCAATGAAGCGTGCATCTGTGGCTGTGCTGACGCGGTGCCTTGCCGCCGCGCTGATGGTGATGTCGTCCTTTGCTGCACAGGCGACCCTGCTCACGTACGAGTGGTCTATCGACTGGCAGACCCGGCCCGATCAGAGCGGTGCGCTGACCTTCGACGACGAGAGCGATCCGCGCGCGCGTTCGGTGCAGTGGCTGCCCCTGTACGGACCGCAGGTGCCGAGCACCATCATGGGCCTGCCCTTTTGGCTTCAGGGCTTCGGCTCTCTGAGCTTCGACGGCAACGTTGTGAGCGGTTTGTACGGCTGCAGCGACTACTTCGAGGCATGCAACGACAGCTTTGCCACCGCGTCGGGTTGGACCAAAGCCTCGTTCTCGCTCGGCGCTGAGGGCGACGCGACGGGTTGGACTTACAGCTACGACGGCTCGGACCCCGACTCGTTGTGCAACAACGCGTTTGCGCTGCTGCCGCGGTCGTGCTTCAGCATCGAGCTCGGGATCACCAGCTTCACAGCCGTCGAGCCGACGGCGCCGATCCCCGAACCATCGACCTGGGCCCTATTGGGTGCCGGGCTGCTGAGCCTGGCGCCGTTGCTGCGACGGCAGGCGCGGCGAGGCGCGTCAGCCTCCGCGCCCTGACTTCACAGCGGCCAACGGCTTGACGTCCACTGCAAAGTCGGCCTGCGTCAACCTTCGTCGCGCCCGGTCATCCGCCGCCAGCGGCGCCACCTCGCGCAGCGAGTCATGGCAGCGCTGCACCAAGGCCTGGTAGACCAGCGTGCCATCGTGCTTCCACGTGATCTCCTGCTCGCTGAGTTCGCGGATCACCTTGCCCGGCACGCCGGCCACCAGTGTGCGTGGCGGGATCTTCATGCCGGCGCGGATGAAGGCGCTGGCGGCGACGATGGCCTGCCCGCCGACCTCGGCCTCGTCCATCACCACCGCGTTCATGCCGATCAGCGCGCCGCGGCGGACGATGCAGCCGTGCAGCACCGCGCCGTGGCCGATATGACCATCGGCCTCGACGACCGTGTCGGCGCCGGGAAAGCCGTGCAGCGTGCAGTTGTCCTGCACATTGCTGCCGGCTTCGAGCACGAGGCGCCCGAAGTCGCCGCGCAGGCTGGCGCAGGGGCCGACATAGACGCCGGGGCCGACCCAGACGTCGCCGATCAGCACGGCGGCAGGGTGGACATGGGCGCTCGGGTCGATGACGGGCACCAGGCCGTCGATGGCATAACAAGGCATTGGGGGTTTTGCGGTTGACGTGAAGCGGGATGGTCATCGTATGATCGACCGACCGGTCGGTCAATGAATGGATTCACGCGATGTCCGATGACACCTCGACGCTGCTCGTCGCCACGCACGGCGCCGTGCGCGTGCTCACGCTCAACCGCCCCGCGGCGCTGAACAGCTTCACCGCCGAGATGCACGGCCGGCTGCGCGCCGCGCTCGAAGAAGCCGCCGCCGACGCGGCGGTGCGAGCGCTGGTCATCACCGGCGCCGGGCGCGGCTTCTGCGCGGGGCAGGATCTGAACGACCCGGCGATCAAGGGCGATGGCAAGTCGCCGCCGGACGTCGGCGGTGTCGTCGAGAAACTCTACAAGCCGCTGGCGCTGCGCATCCGCTCGATGCCGGTGCCGGTGATCGCCGCGGTCAACGGTGTCGCCGCGGGTGCCGGTGCGAACTTCGCGCTCGGCTGTGACTTCGTCGTCGCTGCTAAGTCGGCGAGCTTCATCCAGGCCTTCTCGAAGATCGCCTTGATCCCGGATTGCGGCGGCACCTGGCTGCTGCCGCGCCTGGTCGGCCGCGCCCGCGCGCTCGGCCTGGCGATGAGCGGCGACAAGCTGCCGGCCGAAGAGGCGCAGCGCATCGGCCTGATCTGGCAATGCGTCGACGATGCCGCGCTGATGGACAGCGCGCTGGCGCTGGCCAACAAACTGGCGGCGATGCCGACGCGCGCGCTGGCCGAAACGCGGCGCGCGATCGACGACGCGATGGCGCTCGACTACGCCAGTGCGCTGTCGATGGAAGCGCAGCGCCAGGGCGCCCTCGCCCACGCACACGATGCGCGCGAGGGCATCGCGGCCTTTGTCGAGAAGCGCGCGCCGAAGTTCACGGACCGGTGAAACCCATGAATTCGCAGCAGATTGCCGAAGCCTCCCGCGAAGCCATGTGGGCCAACGACCGCGCCTGCAAAGCGCTCGGCATTCAGATCCAGGCCGTCGGCCCTGGCACCGCCACGCTGACGATGGCGGTGCGCGAGGACATGTTGAACGGCCACGACCTCTGCCACGGCGGGCTGATCGCGACGCTCGCCGATAGCGCCTTTGCCTACGCCTGCAACGCCTACAACGAAATCACCGTGGCCAGCGGCTTTGACATTCACCTGATGAGCGGGGCGCGCGCGGGCGATGTGCTGACCGCGTCGGCCACTGAGTTGAGCAAGGGCGGGCGCACGGGGGTGTACGACATCGTCGTCAGCAGCCAGAACGGTGAGCAGATCGCAGCGTTTCGCGGTCGTTCGTACACGATGAAAGGCAAGCCGTTGGTCGAAAGCTTGCCGATGGGAAAACAGCCATGAAACGACACCCCGAACCCGGCGAACTGGAGCCGATCGAGCGCGCCAGCCGCGACGAATTGCAGGCGCTGCAACTGCAACGCCTGCAGTGGACCTTGAAGCACGCCTACGACAACGTGCCGCACTACAGGAAGGCCTTCGATGCGAAGGGCGTGCAGCCGTCGGACTGCAAGACGCTCGCGGATCTGTCGAAGTTCCCGTTGACGGCCAAGGCCGACCTGCGCGCCAACTACCCGTTCGGCATGTTCGCCGTGCCGCGTCAGCAAGTTGTGCGTGTGCATGCGTCGTCGGGCACGACAGGCAAGCCGACGGTGGTGGGCTACACGCAGCGCGACATCGACACCTGGTCCGATCTGGTCGCACGCTCGATCCGCGCCGCGGGCGGCCGCACGGGCGACATCGTGCTTGTGGCCTAGGGATACGGCCTGTTCACGGGCGGACTCGGCGCGCACTCCGGCGCCGAGCGGCTCGGCTGCACGGTGATCCCGATGTCCGGCGGCCAGACCGAGAAGCAGGTGCAGTTGATCCGTGATTTCGAGCCCGACATCATCATGGTCACGCCGAGCTACATGCAGGTCATCATCGAGGAGTTCGCTCGCCAGGGGATTGATCCGAAGTCGATGAGCATCAAGGTCGGCATCTTCGGCGCCGAGCCGTGGACCGAGGCGATGCGGCACGACATCGAGGTCCGCGCCGGCATCGATGCGGTGGACATCTACGGGCTGTCCGAAGTCATGGGTCCGGGCGTGGCCAGCGAGTGCATCGAAACCAAGGACGGCCCGGTGATCTGGGAAGACCATTTCTACCCTGAGATCATCGACCCGGAAACCGGCGAGGTGTTGCCCGAAGGCAGCGAAGGCGAACTCGTTTTCACGACGCTGACCAAGGAGGCGCTGCCGGTGATCCGCTACCGCACGCGCGACCTGACGCGCCTGTTGCCGCCGACCGCGCGCAGCATGCGCCGCATGGGCAAAATCGTTGGCCGCAGCGACGACATGCTGATCATCCGCGGCGTCAACGTGTTCCCGACGCAGATCGAAGAGCTGGTGTTGC
>JANOEG010000007.1:0-28182 GCA_031413095.1 Burkholderiales bacterium
GCCGGCCTCGGCCAGGTAGGCGGTCTGGCTGACGCGGTCGGTCAGCTTGGCCAGCGTGTGCAGCCGGAAGGTCACCGTGCCGCCGAGGGCGCGCGTATTGCGCAGGGAGTCGGAATCCGCCATGGGGCGCGAGGCTAGGCCTATCTGGTTGCGCGCGCAACTAAGTGAATTCACGGATGGCGCCAAGCCAGCACGTCGCCGAAACTAGTTGCGTGCGCAACGACAATCCGGTGCGTGGCTGTCCGGCGCATGATGCCGCCGGGCAGCCCCGTCCGATGGAGACCCTCATGAACGCCAAGACTTTCGCCAGCCAGGCCGACCTCGAAGAAAAGAAGGTCACCTTCGAACAGCTCTCGGAACACGCCTGGGCCTACACCGCCGAGGGCGACCCCAACACCGGCATCGTCATCGGCGACGACGCGGTGCTGGTAGCCGACACGCAGGCCACGCCGGCGATGGCCGCCGACGTCATCCGCCGCATCCGCGAGGTCACCGACAAGCCGATCAAGTACGTGGTGCTCACGCACTACCACGCCGTGCGCGTGCTCGGCGCGTCGGCCTACCAGCCGCAGCAGATCATCGCCAGCAACGACACGCGCGACCTGATCGTCGAGCGCGGCGAGGCCGACAAGGCCAGCGAGATCGGCCGCTTTCCGCGCCTGTTCCGCAACGTCGAGTCGGTGCCGCCGGGCATGACCTGGCCGACGATTACGTTCAGCGGCAAGATGACGCTGTGGCTCGGCAAGCTCGAAGTGCAATTGCTGCAACTCGGCCGCGGCCACACCAAGGGCGACACCGTCGTCTGGCTGCCGCAAGAGCGCACGCTGTTGTCGGGCGATCTGGTCGAGTTCGACGCCACGCCCTATGCCGGCGACGCGTACTTCTCCAATTGGCCGAAGACGCTCGACAACATCGCCTCGCTGCAGCCGCTGGCCCTCGTGCCCGGCCGCGGCCCGGCGCTGAAGGGCGAAACGCAAGTGAAGGCGGGGCTCGACGCTACGCGCGCCTTCGTCAGCGACCTCTATGCCAGCGTCAAAGCGGGTGCCGCCGCCGGCAAGGACTTGAAGACCGTGTACCGCGAAACGCACGCGGCCTTGAAGCCGAAGTACGGCGCCTGGGTGATCTTCGACCACTGCATGCCGTTCGACGTGACGCGCGCGTACGATGAAGCCACACAGTACCGTGACCCGCGCGTCTGGACCGCAGAGCGCGATGTCGAGATGTGGAAGTCCTTGGAAGGCTGAGGAGACACCGACATGCCATTGCTTCAACGCATCCACCACGTCGCCTACCGCTGCCGCGACGCCAAGCAGACCGTCGAGTGGTACCGGCAACACCTCGGCATGGACTTCGTCCTCGCCATCGCCGAGAACAACGTGCCGTCCACCGGCGCGCCCGATCCGTACATGCATGTCTTCATGGATGCGGGTCAGGGCAATGTGCTGGCCTTCTTCGAGCTGCCGAACGCGCCACCGATGGGCCGCGACGGCAACACGCCGGAGTGGGTGCAGCACATCGCCTTCAAGGTGGCCAGCCTCGATGAGTTGCACGCGGCCAAGGCGCGGCTGCAAGCGGCGGGCATCGAGGTCATCGGGCCGACCGAGCACACGATCTTCAAATCGATCTACTTCTTCGACCCCAACGGCCACCGCCTCGAACTCGCGGTGGACACCGCTACGCCCGAGATGAACACGAAGCTCGACGCGGTGAAGTGGGAGATGCTGGACGAGTGGGCGCGCACCAAGCGCGCGCCGCAGCACGCTGCCTGGATGCATCCGCAAAACCCGAGCTGACAGGGCCTGGGCCGTGCTCAAGACCTACACCTGGCCGCGCTACGAGTACCAGCGCGCGATGGAGATCGGCGCGGGCCAAACACATCGCGTGCCGCTGGTGATCGTCGGCGCCGGCCCGGTGGGCTTGACGGCTGCGATCGACGCAGCGCAGCGCGGCCTGCCAGTGGTCCTGCTTGACGACGACAACACCGTCTCGCTCGGCTCACGCGGCGTCTGCTACGCCAAGCGCACGCTGGAAATCTTCGACCGCCTCGGCCTCGGCCAGCGCGTGGTCGACAAGGGCGTGACCTGGAACGTCGGCCGTACCTTTCATCGTGAGCATGAGGTCTTCAGCTTCAACCTTCTGCCCGAAACCGGCCACCACCGGCCCGGTATGGTCAATCTGCAGCAGTACCACTTGGAGCAGTACCTCGTCGAACGCGCACAGCAGTTGAGTGCGATCGACCTGCGCTGGCGGCACAAGCTGACCAAAGTTGCGCCGGCCGACGACGGCGTGACGCTCGACATCGAAACCGCCGACGGCCCCTACACACTCAAAGCCGACTGGCTGATCGCCGCCGACGGCACACGCAGCACGGTGCGGCGGCAAATGGGTCTGGACATCGAGGGCAAGGTCTTCCAGGACCGGTTCCTGATCGCCGACGTTGTGCTCAACGGCGAGCCCTTCGCGCTCGACCGCACCGAACGCCGTTTCTGGTTCGCGCCCAAGTTCCACAGCGGCGAAAGCGCGCTGATGCACCGCCAGGCCGACAACGTGTGGCGGCTCGACTTCCAGCTCGGCTGGGACGCCGACCCGGAAGCTGAGAAAGACCCGTCACGCGTGCGCGAGCGCGTGCGCGCCGCGCTCGACCAGCAGGGTTTCGAGCGAATCGGTTTCGAACTCGAATGGGTCAGCGTTTACACCTTCCAGTGCCGGCGCATGAACAACTTCCGCCACGGCCGCGTGCTCTTCGTCGGCGACAGCGCGCACCAGGTCTCGCCGTTTGGCGCGCGCGGCGCCAACTCCGGCGTGCAGGACGCCGACAACCTGCTGTGGAAATTGAAGCTCGTCATCGATGGCGTCGCACCAGCCTCGCTGCTCGACAGCTACAGCGCCGAGCGCATTGCCGCGGCCGACGAGAACCTGCTCAACTCGTCGCGCAGCACTGACTTCATGACGCCGAAGAGCCGCACCGCCCGCGTGCTGCGCGACGCCGTGCTGTCATTGGCCGACGAGGTGCCGGCCGGCCGCGCACTGGTCAACAGCGGCCGCCTGTCCGTGCCGACGTGGTTGCACGATTCACCGCTCAACACGCCGGACAGCGAGCCCTTCGACGGCTGGATGATGCCCGGCGCACCGATGGACGATGCGCCGCTGCGTGGCCCGCAAGGCGACGCGTGGCTGCTCGACGCGGTCAGCCGCACCGGCTTCGTGCTGCTGCACTTCGGCCGCGCCGACGACGTCACACGCCGCGCGGTGGCCGATTTGAAGCTGTCGCTCGTCGTACTGATGGACGCCGCTGAACCGGCCCCCGACGCGCTGCACGACGCACAAGGCCTCGCCGCACGCCGCTACGACGCGCGCCCCGGCACCTGCTATCTGATCCGCCCCGACCAGCATGTGGCCGCGCGCTGGCGCCGCTTCAACGACAGCGCTGTGCGCGCAGCGCTGGCGCGCGCGACAGCACAGACGTGAAACCGACCATGCCGCTCAACACCCAACCCAATTTCAGCGAACCCGGCGTTCGCCACCGCTGGGCCTACACACCCGGCGATGCGTTCTACGACGCGCTGATCGCCGCGCACCACGGCCTGACCGACGCGCAGAGCGAGCTGCTCAACGCGCGCCTCGTCCTGCTGCTGGCCAACCATGTCGGCGACCTGTCGGTGCTGCGCGAGGCGATCGCCCTGGCGCGCTCAGGCGTCGCCGGCACGGCCGCCGCCAGCGGCCCATCCCCTTGACGCAGTGGATGGCAGCGACCGGGTGCTGCTGAGTCAGCCCGCGTTAGCGCCTGCGAGCGCGTGCAGCTTCTGCGTCGTCGCCCAGTTCCTCGTCGTCACGGCCTTGCCCAGCTTGCCGAGCAAGGCCTCGGCAGCCTTGCTTTCGAGAATGCCGTCGGCGCAATACAGGTAGGCGGCATGGCGGCCAAGGACGAAACGCTCCGGCGGCTGGACCAGCGGCGCCAGCGCAGCCAGTCCGGCCAGTGCTTCGGCGTTCGGCGTGAAAGCAACGAGCAGCCGCGACGGATCGATCGCCGGCCCGGCGATGATGTTCTCGCTCATTACCGCCGCCAACTCGCGCGCCGACTTCACGATCACCGGCACCTCGACGCCGAGCTGCGCGGCGATCGCCGCAGCAATGTTGGCGGCGTGCTTCGTCGTCGACGTGCCCAATGCTGAAAACACCGCGTTGCCGCTGTTGAGCAGCGTCGACACTTCCGTGCAGCCCAGGCCCAGCAGCAGCGCACGAAAGTCGGCCATCGGCACGCGCTTGGCCTTGCCGACGTTGACGCCGCGCAGCAGCGCGATGAATCGCGGCACGGCGCTTCAGCCAAGTGGCGGCTTCGGCAAGCGTTGCACCGGGTCGTAGAAGAACTCTTCCTCGGCGATGCGCTCGCCCTCCCAGCGCTGATAGGCCAGCTCTTCCATGCGCGTGACGCTGCCGTCTTGCCACTCGAAGTCGAAGACCCAGCGAATCACCACATGGTCGCCGCTGACGAACAGCGGCCGGATGCAGCGCGATTGCACGGACCTGGCACGCGCCATGACCTTGCGCTCGTTGGCGACGTGCAAGTCGCGGCCGATGCGCGGCGGCGACTGGTTCTCGCGCATCGACGCGCCCTCGGTGTAGAACTCCTCGCAGGCCTCGGCATGCGCATTGGCTTCGACGCGCGCGATGAAGCGCTCGAGGGTGTCGGAGGTGGGCATCGGATCGACCGCCTTGCTGCTCAGAAACTCATGCGGGGCGACGGCGTATTGGCCGCGGCCGGCAACCTCAGCACCTTCTCCAGCCGCACACCGTCTTCCAGGCCGAGGTACATGCCGACCACCGTGTCTTTCTGCTGGTAGCCTTGGCGGCGGTAGAACGCGAGCGCGGCGCTGTTGTCGTGGCGCGCTTCGAGCTGCACCTGCGCGACGCCGGCCACGAGAGCCACTTGCTCAAGCCACAGCAGCACCGCACCGCCCGCGCCTTGCCGGCGCGCCGCAGGGCGGACGGCGAGCAGGCTCAGGTGCGCCGTGTCGTCGGCATAGACCATGATGCCGAAGGCCAGCAACGCCCCGTTCTCCATGGCCACGCAGACGTTGGTGCGCGCGTCGGCGATCGCCCGCTGCACGCGCGGCGGCGTCCAGCGCCACGGCAAGCCGTGTTCGATCTCGGTGCGTGAAAGCGCGGCAATTGCGCGCGCGTCGCCCTGTGTGGCCAGCCGGATCTGCCAGGGGGACTCGCTCACGAGGCGCTCACGCTCTGGCCTCAGTCCGCCTGGATGTTCTTGGCCTTGATGACCTGGCCCCAGTACTCGGTCTCGCGCTGCACCAGCGCGCCCAGCGCGTCGGGGCCGAGATAGCGGATCTCGATGCCTGTGCGGTCGGCCACGGTCTTGGCCTCGGGCGTGGCCAGCGCGGCCTTGACCTTCTCGGTCAGCGTCTGGATCACCGCCGGCGGCGTGCCGGCCGGTGCGAACAAGCCGACCCAGGCTTCGAGCTCGAAGCCGGCCAGGCCCGCTTCGGCCGTGGTCGGCACGTTCGGCAGGCCGGGGTGGCGCGTCTTGCCCGTCACCGCAAAGGCCTTCAGCTTGCCGGCCTGCACATGCTGCATCACCGACGGCGGCGTGGTCATGAAGACCTGCACCTGGCCAGCAAGCACGTCCTGGATCGCCGGGCCGGAGCCCTTGTAGGGCACATGCGTCATCTCGATGCCGGTGGTCTGCTCCAGCAGCGCAGTGCCCACATGCGACAGCGAGCCGTTGCCCTGCGAGGCGAAATTCAGCTTGCCCGGATTGGCCTTGGCGTAGGCGATGAAGTCCTTCAAGTTGTTCGGCGGCAGCGACGGGTGTGCCGCGATGACGTTGGTGGCCGCGGCAAGCAGCGCCACCGGCACGAATTCCTTCTGCGCCCACGGCAGCTTGGAGAACATCGACGGGTTGCCGACGTGGTACGCCGAGTACGAGATCAGCAGCGTGTGGCCGTCCTTGGGTGCGAGCGCCACCTGCTGGTAGGCGATGTTGCCGCTGGCGCCGCCCTTGTTCTCGATCACCACCGGCTGCCCGAGCAGTTTGCCGAGCGGCTCGCCGACCAGGCGCGCCGACGTGTCGACCACGCCGCCCGGCGGATTCGGCACGACGAAGGTGACAGGTTTGCTGGGGTAGGTCTGCGCCATCGCGTGGGTGGCCAGCAGCGCGGCGGCAGCGATCAGGGTACGGCGGGTCAGGCGCATCGGATTGTCTCTCTCGGTGGGTTTGGAACTACCACCCGATGGTCGCCGAACGACGCCGGCTTGGCCATCCCTCTGCACCCGCTGCGTCGAACGCAATCGCAGGTTCAAGGCCGCGGGCGCGGCGGCAGATCGTGCTCGCGCAACATCACCGGCTCGATCGAGCCGCTGGCCACGCGGCGGAGCACCGCCGCGTCGATGTCGCTGCGATGCTTCTCGTACAGGGCCACGGCGTCGCTGCCGTCTGGCTTGGCATCGAAGCGGTAGTGGAGCAACTGCTTGGTCAGGATAGCGCCCATCGGCACACCCCCGGGAACTTGCACCCAGAAGCGCACAGTCTCCGAGTCTTGATGGAAAGACGGCGGCGGCAACGCGGCGCCAGCAGCCGGGTCGGTCACGATGCCGGCCACTTCTTGCGCGGCTGCGGCCGGGACGCCGTGACCGGTGTCGGCGTTGCGGTGCCCGGCGCCTTCGCCGGCACCACTTGCTTGGGCTTCTTCGATTCCTTGTTGCCTTTGCTCATCTGCATCTCCTGAAAGGTTTTGCCGGCAACGGACGTGGCGGCTGCGGTTCACCGCTGCACACTAACAGCCCGGGCGTCCGTGCGCTGCCGCACAGGCGCAACTTGGGCTCGTCAGAAAACGGCGTGGTCGCCGCGCTCAGGCGCAATGGCGCCGCTGACCAGGCCGGCATAGAAATCGAACAGCGTCTCGGTGCCGGTCGACGGCGTGGCCACGGCGTCGTAGCGGCCGGTCGCGGTGTCGAGGACCAGCATCGACTCGGTGGCGTAGTAGCGGCCGATGCGCGCCAGCTCGGCCTTCGCCGCGAGCGCGGGCACGACACGCCCCGCCGCACCGAGCACGCCGATGATCACGTCGAGCATCGCCACCGGCACCTGCCTGAAGCGCGGCGGCCGGCCGAGCAGCGCGAACAGATGCTCGCCCTGTTGCCGCGGCGTGATGGCCGGCCCTGGCCCGCCGATCGGCAGCACGCGGTTGTGGCGGCTCGTGTCGTATAGGCAGGCCGCCAGGTAGTCACCGAGGTCGCCGTCGCTGATCGGCTTGCACGCCGTCAGCGTGCCGTCCCCGAAGACAAGGAAAGGCTTGCCCTTCTTCACCCGCTCGATCTGCCCCGACAGCGACTTGAAGAAGGCCGTCGGCCGCACGATCGAGTAGGTCAGGCCCGACTCGACGAGCACCTTCTCGAACGCCAGCTTGGCCTGCTGAAAGGCCAGCAGCGGCTTCTGCACGCAGATCGCCGACAGCAGCACCATCTGCGACACGCCCGCGTGCTTCGCAGCCGCCAACGCATGCACATGCGCCTGGTGGTCGATCGCCCAGGCGTCCTTCGGCGCGCCGGTGCGCGAGGCCAGGCACGACACGAGCACGTCGAAGCGCTCGCCCTGGAAGCCGTCGCGCGCCAGCGAGGCGGGGTCGGTGACGTCACCGAAGCGCACCGTCGCGCCGGAGAACAGCCGCGCGCTGTCGTCGGGCGCGAGCGCCCCGTTGACCCCGGCGCGCGGGCGCACGAAGCAGACCACGTCATGACCGCCCCGCAGCAGCGCGCGCACCGTCGCGCGGCCGATCGTGCCCGTGGCGCCGAGCACGAACACGCGCTTGGGCCTCAAGCGCGCCAGTCCATCATCATCTTCAGGCACTGCGGGTCGCCAAAAGCAACCTCATAAGCCTCGCGCGCGCGGCCGGGGTTCAGCGTGTGCGTGATCAGGCCCTCGAGCGACAGCGCGCCGCATTCGACCAGCGCCGTCACCGCCTGAAGGTCGTGCTTCTTCCACTGCGCCGCAACGCGAATCTGGGCCTCGCGCATGAATGCCGGCGCGAAAGCAAAACTGAGGTCGTGCTTGTAGAAACCCGCCAACACCACCTCGCCGCCCGGCGCCAAGCGTGAGATCAGGTTGTTGAGGATCGCGCCGTCGCCGCTCACGTCGTAGATCGCCGCGTAGTTCTTGCGCGGGTCGTCTTCGGGGTGCATCACCGCGTAGCCCGTACCCCCCTCACGCCGCACGGGCTGTGTTTCCCAGACGGTGGGCGCGGGCCAGCCCAGCGCCAGCGTGATGCGCGCCAGCAGGCGACCCATCACGCCATGACCGACGATCAGCTCGGGCGCCGTCATCGGCTCGCGCAGCCCGCCCAAAGACACCGTGTGATAACAGGTGGCGGCGAGCGCCAGCAACACGGCCTTGGGGCCAAGGGCGGGCGCGACGCGCACGACGCGCTCGTGCGGCACGATCAGCCGCGAGCCCGCGCCGCCGAAGAGGTTGCGCACACCCTGGAAGCTGTACGAGCCCGGAATGAACACCTGGTCGCCGATCGCGATCTCGCGCGAATCACCGGCACGTACCACCGTGCCCACGGTCTCGTAGCCCGGCACCAGCGGATAGCCCAGTCCCGGGAACGGCGGCATGGTGCCGTCCCACAGCAGGCGCTCGGTACCGGTGCTGATGCCGCTGAAGCTGACCTCGACTTCGAGATCGGTCGCTTCAAAGGCTTTCAGCGCCAGGGTCTGAACGGAGAGTGTCTGCGGCGCTTCGAAGACGATCGCTTGGGCGTGGCTCATGGTTCAGCGGTCAGCGTCGCTGCGGTCACAGACCTGCGCACGGCGCTGACGCCACAACGAGACCAAGCCCGTCAACACCATGAGCGGCCACAGGCCGCTGCAGCTCAGCACCCAGATCACGCGCTGCACGAGCGTGTCGTCCTCGTCGCCCGCCTGCCCCTTGCGCGACGGCCCTTCGCTGAAGAGATGCCGGTGCGAAAACGTCGCCAAGCCGAAACAGGCGCCGAAGGCAAAGAAAAGAATGATCGTGGTGGTCACTGGGGCTCCTGTGGGCTGTCAGCGGCGCCCCGTGACGCGAGTCTTGCGCAACCCGAGAATGAAGACAAGTCAACACAAACCCAGCGTGCACTGCATTGGCCATTTGCGTCAGAACCGGCTCTCGACGCCAGGGGAGCGCAGGCGCTGGTGAATCTCGCGGGCGTGGCTGACCCAGCCATGCGTCTCCCAGCGCCAGCGCATCAGCGCGCTGCGAATCCACTCGTCGGCGGCGTAGGCGATCCAGATGCCGACCAGCCCATAGATCTGCCCGAGCACCACCGAGCCGAAGCCGAGCACGAGCACGATCGAGGCAATTGCCACCGACGTCGGCAGGATCACATCGCCGGTCGAGCGCAGCGCGCCGAGCACCACCAGATTGCCGACGCGTCCGGTCTCGAGCACGAATGAGATCCACAGCAGCGTCTGCGCAGCCTGGATCACCGCCGGGTCGCGCGTGAAGATGCGCATGATCCAAGGCGCACACAGCGCCGCCAGCAGCGCCATCGCGCCGGACGCCAGCATGCCGTTGCGCAGCCCTTTGCGCACCAGCAGATGCGCAGCGCGGAACTTGCCGGAACCGACGAGGTGGCCGACCATGATCTCGCACGCCCAGCCGATGGCCAGGCTGATCAGCAGCACGTAGCGCAGGGTCTGCAGCACATAGGCCTGCGTGGCCAGCGCCGCCACGCCGAGCTTGGCCGCCGACGCCAACGACATCATGAAAGCGATGCGGTAGGCCATGTCGAGCGACGCGCCGGGGATGCCGATGCGCAGCACGGGAATCAGCACGCGCGCCGGGCAACGCCACCAGTCTTGCGAGGCGGGCACGAGGTTCATGCGCTTGCGCCACAGCCAGAGGTGCAGCGCCAGGCCGGTGGCACGGCTGATCGTGAGCGCCATCGCGTTGCCCGCCAGGCCCAGCCCGTCCCAATCGCCGACGCCGAGCATCAGCGGGAAGGCCAGCGCCAGGTGCGTGGCGTGCATCAGGAACATCACCAGCAGCGTGTCGCGCCCGTGCAGATGCGCGCGCAGGATGCTGGCCATGACCAGGTTGTAGGCTTCCAGCAGCGCGGCCACGGCGAGCAGCGGCAGGTACTGGCCGCCGAGCGACGCCACCGCCGCCGGCGCGTTGAGCACGGCCAGCGTCCAGTCGCCGCAGAACAGCAGCCACAGCGCCGCCACCGTGCCGACCCAGGTGCAGCCGCCCAGACCGACCAGGGCCGTGCGCCGCGCCGCTTCGGCCCGCCGGCCGCCGAGGCTTTGCGTGATGGTCACGCCGACGCCGAGCGCGAGCACGCGGAACAACACGAACAGCGATTCAAGTACCTGCTGGCTCATGCCGAAGGTGCCGGCGGCCGCGTCCGAAATCTGCGACGCCATCCACAGCGTGACCATGGCCACACTGATGCCGACGAGGAACTCGCCGAGGATCGGACCGGCGATCGGGGTGATGCGAGGGCGCTGCGGGCGGGCCATGGAGCAAAGGGCGATCGAGCGGGCCGCTGGCGCCGGTGCACCGGCTCGAAGGGCTGCCCTGAGTGCCGGGACTATATCGGCGCGCTGCCCGCTACGATGGCCCTGCCCGCCATGCAACCGCTGACGCATCACCAGATCATCGGACTCGTGGAGCCGTTCACGCGCCGCGGGCGCCATGTCGATCTGGGCGCCAGCAACCGGTTCGAGCGCTGCATCGTTTTCAAGCCGGCTGAAAACACGGACGGCACGCCGAGCCCTGCAGGCTTGCGTGAAACGCTGAAACTCGAGAACCCCTACGACGGTTTTTTCCGGCTCACGCGCGAGTTGCACCAGGCCAGCGGGCTCGCGGCCCACTTGGTGGCCGAGGGCGCGGATGCGGGCGAGTTGCTGCAACGCATCGAAGCCGTCGCACCGCAGCGCCAGTTCTGCACCGACGCGGGTTTCCAGACCGCCTTGAGCTTCCGGCTCGAATCAGCAGCGCCTGCCGTGAAGATGATCCTGACCGATGCGGTTGCGCAGGTCGCCGGCTTCACAGTGACGATGCGCGTGCCGCGCACGACCAGCATGGCCGCCGAGATCGAACTGGCCGCGCCCGACGGCGCGGCTGCCACGCTGCCCGAAGACCTGCTGGCGGTGATCGGCTGGGATTGGTCGCCCTTGCGAGCTGCGCGCGCTCGCAAGGATCTCTGGACGAGCAAGGTGCGGCTGCGTGGCAAGGAACCGCGGCGCAGCGCCAGCGCTGAAAAAAAGCTCGATCGAACGGTGCGTCACCTCGCGGCCACGTTGTCACGGCCGCCCAGCGCGTTTCATGATCAGCACGCCCGCGCGCGCTGGGGCGCCGCGTTCCGGCGCGGCATTCCGTTGCTGGCGGCGGCCGGCATGATCGGCGGCGTGACGATGCTGCCACGCAGCGCCATCGAAGACTCGTCGCCGCTGCGCATGATGGTGTTCAACCTGCCGACGTTGCTGCTGGCGCTGGCCTTTTCGATGCAGGAATTGCCGCGCTTCGAAATTCCGCCGTGGCCGCGGCGATTGAAAGCTTCGGCGTGGCCCGTGCCGCCGCCCAACGAGATGAAGTAACCCATGCACGCCAACCCGATGAACATTCCCCCGGTCTCGATCGCCGCCGCCAAGGCCGCGTTGATCGAGCAGTACGCCGAGCCCACGCTGCGCCGCCGCGCCTCGATGCTGTGGGGTCCGCGCGGCGTCGGCAAGTCTTCGGTCGTGCGCCAGGTCGCGGCGCACTTCGACGTGCCGCTGGTCGATCTGCGGCTGACGACGATCGAGCCGGTGGACATCCGCGGCGCGATCTATGCCGACGACGTGCAGGCCAAGACGGTCTGGTTCCCGCCCGAGTTCCTGCCCGGGGCCGACCAGCCGCAGGGCATCCTGTTCCTCGACGAACTCACCGCCGCCGACCAACGGCTGCAGATCTCGGCCTACTCGCTGATCCTCGACCGCCGCGTCGGCCACTACGCGCTGCCCGACGGCTGGCAGGTCATCGCCGCCGGCAACGCCAGCTTTCACGGCGCGGTCAGCCACGACATGGGCACCGCCCTGGCCGACCGCATGTTCCATTTCAACGTGCAGACGACGATCGATGCCTTCCTGGCACACGCCGTCGCGTCGGGCTTTGCACCGGAGGTCATGGCCTACCTGAAGGTGCGGCCGGACAAGCTCGACGACACGCAAGCCCAGTTGGCGAACGACCACCTCGTCGGCGCCAGCCCGCGCGGCTGGGAAGACATCTCCAACGTCTTGAAGTCCGGCTTGTCGGAAACGGCGCGACAGGTCTTCGTGCAGGGCCGCATCGGCGCGGCCAACGCCGCCGAATTCTTCGGCGTGCTGCGCGAGTTGCAAGCCGCCGTCGATGTGATGCGGTTGCTTGCTGCCAAGCGCGGCGACGAGACGGCCGCCCTGTTGCCGCAGACGCTCGACGGTCTCTACGGCATGGTCTATGGCCTGCTCGCCGCGAGCAGCGACGCCGACGCTCTGGCGCGGGCGCTGGAGATCGTCGAGCAGTTGCCCGACGCGCGCGCCACGGAAGCCTTGCCGCTGCGCGAGGCGCAGACGCTGGCGATGGAGCTGCTGCTGCAGAAGGCGCTCGAACGCGGCCTCGAGGCCACGGTGATGGACAGCGCGTCGTACCGGCGCTACGTGAAGGCGCGAAGCGCGTGAACGAGCTGTTGCAGCGCGGCCATCGCGGCACGCGCGCGGTGCAGCGCATGGTGGAGTTCGCGCCCTCGACCGGCGGCCTCGCGTTGTGGGTGCGGCACCACGACCTGGCGGACGGCGACCACGCCGCGCCGGTGGCCACCGACGGCGACACGCTGTTCTACGCCGCGCACTTTGCCGTGCGGCCGATCGAGGAGCAAACCGGCCTCGTCGCGCACGAGGTGCTGCACATCGCGCTTCGGCACCCGCAACGATTTGTCGATCTGCAACGCCTGCTCGGCGACGTCGACCTGAAGCTGTTCAACATCTGTGCCGACGCCATCGTCAACAGCACGCTCGCGCACCTGAGCTGGCTGCGATTGCCAAAGGGCGCCGTGCTGCTGGAGCGGCTGATGGAGAGCACGCTCGGCTTGTTCCAGGCCGTCGAGAAGTCCTTGCTCGAATGGGACGTGGAGCAGCTCTACCGTGCCATCGACGACCGGCGGCTGCCGCCACAACGCGGACGCAGCACTGAGCAGGACCAGCGCGGCGGCGGCGATGCGGAGACCGACGCAGGCAGCGCGGCCAGCACAGCTCAGCGCCAAGACGGCCCCCGCGCCACCGCCGCGCGCGCGCTCGGCGCGCAGACGCCAGCGGACCTGCAACCGGGCACGAACGCGCAGGCCGCGCCGGAAGCCGAAGCCCAAGCAGCACGCGAATGGAGCGAGCGCCTCTTGCGCGCCCACACCGGCGACGGTCCGTTCTCGATGCTGCGCACGTTGATCGCAGACTTGCCGCGCAGCCGCACACCCTGGGAGCAGGTGCTGCGTACGCAACTTGCGCGCTGCCTGACGCCGCGCGCAGCGGTGTCGTGGTCACGGCCTTCGCGTTCGTACCTGGCGAATCAGGGGCGTGCGGGGCCAAGGCGGCCCGCCGAGGGCCGCCTTGACAATCCTCGACGCATGCCCTGGGAGCCCGGCTTCAGCGGCGTGAAGACGGTGCCGCGGCTGGTCGTCATCGTCGACGTGTCGGGCTCGATCGACGACGGCCTGATGCAGCGTTTCGCGCGCGAGATCGAGGCCATCACGCGACGGCTCGAAGCCGGCCTCGTGCTGGTGATCGGCGACGAGCGTGTGCAGCGTGTGACCTGCTTCGAGCCCGGCGACCTGAAGCCGGCGCGACTCGACTTGCACGCAATCGAATTCAAGGGCGGCGGCGGCACCGACTTCACGCCGCTGCTCGAAGAGGCCGACAAGCACCGCCCGGACATCGCCGTCGTGCTGACCGACCTCGACGGCCCGGCGCGTTTCCGCCCGCGCTGTCCGGTGATCTGGGCCGTGCCCGAAACCTGTGCACAGGCCGTGGCGCCGTTCGGGCGAAAGCTGAGCTTGCGCTGAACCGAGCTCGGCTCGCGCGCCGCTCAGCGGATGAACTGATCCACGTAGCCCTCGCCCAAGCCGATCTGCGTGTAGTGCGCGCGGCACTTGGCGATGCGCGTGAAGACGTCGTCGAAGCCGGTGCACTTGCCGTCCGGGTCGCAGTAGATCATCGCGCCGTTGACCTGGAACATCGTGATCATCTCGTCGACATGCGGGTCGACCACCAGCGTGTGTGTCTCGCCCGGCGCTTCATAAACGTAGCTGCCTTCGGTGGCCACCCAGTCGTGCTCGAGGTAGCGCCACTGGCCCTTGATGACGTAGCCGTGCACCGGCTGCGGATGGCGATGTCGGCTCAGCACGCCAGCGCGGCGCACCCGCAGCAGGTTCATCCAGTAGCCGCGGCTGGCCGCCAGGCACAGCGGGCGGAACCAGACGTTGTCGTCCACCGGCACCCAGATGCGCTCGTCCTTCGGCACCACGTCGGGCACCACCAGTTCGGGCGGGCTCTCCTTGGGCATCGGGTGGCGGTACGGTTGCCACTTCTCGTCGGCGTTCATGCAGGCGATCCTTTCTTCAGGTGATGAGGTAGCCGCCGTCCACCGGCAGCACGACGCCGGTGACGAAGCGCGCTGCGGCGCTGGCTAGGAAGAGCACCGGCCCGGCGACGTCGGCCGGCGTGCCCCAGCGGCCCATCGGCGTGCGCGCCAGGATCGGCGCCGAACGCGCCGGGTCGTCCTGCAGCGCCTGCGTCAGCGGCGTCGCGATCCAACCCGGCGCGACGGCGTTGACTCGGATGCCGTCGGCCGCATAGGCGATCGCCAGGCTCTTGGTGAGTTGCGCGACGCCGCCCTTGCTGGCGCTGTAACCCGGCACCAGACCGCCGCCGAAGAAGCTCAGCATCGACGCCGTGTTGACGATGCAGCCGCTGCGCGCCTTCAGCCCCGCGCGCGCCGCTGCGCAGACGCGCATCGTGCCGGTGAGGTTGATGTCGATCACCTGCGCAAACGCCTCGGGCTCGTGCTCGGCGCCGCGGCGGATGATGCCGGCGCAATTGACGACAACGTCGAGCTCGCCTTGCGCGAGCACGAGCGCACGCACGGCGGCGTCGTCGCGCACGTCGAGCACCGCCAGCTCGATGCCCTGCATGTCGGGCCGCGCGCGCGCCGCGTCAACTTCCGCTGCGGTGGCGCCGGTGGCGGTGACGCGTGCACCTTCGGCGGCGAAGGCTTGGGCGATGCCGGCACCGATGCCGCTGCTGGCGCCGGTGACGAGGACGTGGCGAGGTTTGGAAGTCATCGGTTGTGACGGCTGGACAAGGCCGCATCAGCATACGACGCGCTGGCGGAGCCCGCCAGGCGAGCGCTCCGCGGCCGAAGCTGCCGAGCGATGACGCGCCAGCCGGCGCGCCGTGACCTGCCCTAGGCCGCGCGGGCGGTCGAGCGCTGCAGCAAGCCGAACGTGGTCGAGGGCGCGAACTGCCGCGACGGCTGCGTGTCGGCAAAACCGTCGACGGGCAAGGCTTGCGGCGGCGCCTCGTCGAGCAGCTTGTTCAGCCGCTCGCGCGCGGCCACAGCGTCGTCCACCGGCGCCGGGGTCGCGGCGGGGGCCACCTGCTTGATCACCTCGCGGGCCGCCGCCAATTCACGCTGCAGGGTGGCCGTCTGTTGATGCGCGCCTTGCAGCAGCGCCGCCGCCGATTGCTGCGCGCGCTGAGAGCGCAAACGCTCGGCTGCCAGGCTCTTCTGGTGCAGCCGCGTCATGACCTGCCACTGCACAAAGGCAACGACCAGCACGAGTGCTGTGGCGACGATCCAGGGGATGTAGGACTGCATGGACATAGGGGCTCCTTGCGAGGGCGCCCCAACGCGAGGCGCACAGACGAAATACGTCAACGAATGTTGGCTCGCTGCGACCGCAGTGCGAAGGGCCTAGTTCACGGCCAGACCCCCTCGCGCCCGCCCAAACAGCACGCACAAACCGTTCTGCTACCGTCGCGCGCCATCTGCACGCCACCCGCGCATGCCATGACACCCGCGCCCGAACAACAGTCCCGCGACGTCTTCTTCACCGGCATCGGCCACTTCGAAGCCGGCCGGCTGCAAGAGGCGCGTGCCTGCTTCGAGCGCTGCCTAGCGCTCACGCCCGGCCGGCCCTCGGTGCTGGGCAACCTGGGCGTGACGCTGTTTCGCCTGGGTCACACGCACGATGCGCTGCCGTTCCTGCAGCAGGCCACGGCCGGCGAGCCCGGGTTCGGTGACGCCTGGGCCTGCCTCGGGCTGGCGCACGAGGCGCAGGGCGATTGGGCAGCGGCGGTGGAGGCGCTGACGAAGGCGCTGGCCATTGCCGACAAGGCCGACAAGTCGCCCGCGCTGTGGCTCAGCCTCGGCCAATGCCAGGCGCGACTCGGGCAAGCACCGTCAGCACTGCAGGCGCTGGACCGCGCGCTGGTGCTCGACCCGACCCTGGCCGCGGCCTGGAGCGTGCGTGGCAACCTGCAGCGCGAAAGGCATCAGTTCGACGCCGCGGCGCAGAGCTTCGAGCACGCCATCGCGCACGGCGCAGACCGCGAGCTGCACGCCTACTACCTGGCCTCGGTTCGCGATGGCGCATCGCCGCCTGCCACGGCGCCGCGGCAGTACGTGCAGACGCTGTTCGACGAGTACGCGGCCGACTTCCAGGGGCATCTCGTCGACAAGCTCGGCTACCGGGGCCATGAAGTGCTACTCGAGCCCCTCATCGCGCGCGGCCAGCGCTTTCGCCACGTGCTCGACCTCGGCTGCGGCACCGGCCTGTGCGGCGCGCTGCTGAAGCCGATCAGCGACGCCATCGACGGCGTGGACCTGTCAAGTGCGATGCTCGAGCAGGCGAAGAAGCTCGGCCTGTACCGCGAGCTGGTGCAAGCCGACGTGGGCGAGTTCCTCGCCGGCGCGCCCTCGCGCAGCGCAGACCTGGTGGTGGCAGCGGACGTGCTGATCTACGTCGGCGAACTGCCCGCGGTGTTCGAGTCCGTGGCGCGCATCCTCGAACCCGGCGGCCTGTTTGCCTTCACCGTCGAGCTGTCCGCAGACGGCCAGGACCTGCAGCTCCTGCCGAGCCTGCGCTACGCGCATTCGCAAGACAGCGTGCGCCGCTTTGCGGAGCAGCATGGCCTCACGGTCGATGACTTGCGCAACGCGCCGATCCGGCACGAGCAATCGCAGCCTGTGCCAGGGCTCTACGTCACGCTGCGTCAGGGCGCCGAGCGCCGCTGACGCAAGATCATCACGACGAAGGGCTACGGATGCGCAGCGCGGTACTCGGCGCGCTTGGTGCGGTGGGCCGCCAACCGCTCCGGCGCGCCGGCCAGCCTGCGCTTCACGGAGCGTTTGGCGCGACGGACGCGGTCGCGCAGCACGTGAAGCCGGGTTCGATGCTTGTGGGCGGCGATGTTCTTGGACAAGGCGAATCCTCTCGATGTGACGGTGACGCAGTGCTGCGAAGGAATTCGCCAGTGGTGCACCCGATTTCGTTGTCGCGCACCGACCGTGGGCCTCATGCGGTGTGACCCCAGTCCAGCATAGGCCCGCAGAGCCGTGGCAGCGGCCTATATCTTTTCTTGTCCGCAGAGACATCGACAGGCGTCGAGCGCCGCAGGGTTCAGCACATGCAGCGGCCGAGCTACAGAGAACTGCCCTCAGTGCCGCCACGGGCCGCTGGTGAATACGGAAATGAAGGCGATGCTTCGCAAGGCGTGAGCGGTGGCGACAGGCGCGCGCAGCCGTCCCTGAGAATGTCTGCATGCAGCCCTCCTCGATCGGCGCGACCCGACGCTGGCTTCCTTGGATCGTGGCGGGTCTGGCCGCCATCGCCATCGGCGTCGCGCTGCGGCACCTCGAACGCTCGGCCGACGGCCTCGCGATCCGCACGCAACAACTGGGCTCAACTCCCGTCACCGTCTTCCGCCCGGCAGCCAGCGCAGGACCGGCGCCGGTGGTGCTGATCGCGCATGGCTTTGCCGGCTCGCAGCAGCTGATGCAGCCCTTTGCGACGACGCTGGCGCGCCACGGCTTCGTGGCCATCACCTTCGACTTTCCAGGCCACGGCCGCAATGCCACGCCGATGCGTGGCGGCCTGGCCGACCAGGACGAGAGCCTGCGCGTGCTGCTGGCCTCCATGCAGGAGATGGGTGCGTTCGCGGGCGAGATGTCTCGTCGCGATGGCGGTACAGGCCGCTACGCCGTGATCGGCCACTCGATGGCCTCGGACATCGTCGTGCGCCACGCCCAGACCCACGCCCAGGACGTGCAGGCCACCGTGGGCGTCTCGCTGTTCGCGCCGAGCATCACGGCCGAGACAGCGCCCGACAACCCGCGCAACCTGCTGGTGATCGACGGCGCACTCGAGCCGCAGATGATGGCCACCGAGGCGCTGCGCGTCGTCGGCCGCGTCGCCGGACCCGGGGCCGCGCAAGACACCACCTACGGCCGCTTCGTCGACGGCACGGCGCGGCGCGCCACGCTGTCGCCCGGTGTCGAGCACATCGCGGTGCTGTACAGCGCGCACACCCTGACCGAAACCCTGGCGTGGCTGAACGCAGCTTTCGAGCGCCCGACCGCTGCGCAATCCTCCTTCATCGACGCGCGCGGCCCGTGGCTCGGTTTGCTGCTGCTGGGCGTGGTGGCACTGGCCTGGCCGCTGTCGCGCTTGCTGCCGCGAGTCGGCGCGATGACGTCGACCCCACAGCGCGTGCGCTGGTGGCGCTGGCGCGGCCAGGCACCGCTCACGCTGTTGCCCGCCCTCATCACGCCGCTCGTGCTGTGGAAGCTGCCGAGCGACGTGCTGCCGATCCTGCTGGGCGACTACCTGGTGCTGCACTTCGCGCTTTACGGTCTGCTCACCGCAGGCGGCCTGCTGCTGCTCGGCCACCGGCCTCCGCGGCTGGAGCGCGGCCACGTCCTCGCGCTCGGCCTGGCGATCGTGGGCGCCAGCGCCTATGCGCTGCTCGCGGTGGGCGCGCCGGTGGACCGCTACGTGTTCAACGTCCAGCCCGTGGCCGTGCGCTGGCCCGTGATCGTGGCCCTGTGCGCCGGCACCCTGCCCTACTTCCTGGCCGACGAGTGGCTGACGCGCGACCCGCAGGCCGCGCCCGGCGCGTACTTCATCAGCAAGCTGTGCTTCCTGCTCTCGCTCGTGATCGCGATTGCGCTGAACCCCTGGCGGCTGTTCTTCCTGGCGATCATCGTGCCGGCGATCCTGCTGCTGTTCGTCATCTACGGTCTGTTCAGCCGCTGGGCGAACCGGCGCACGGGCCACCCCGCCGTGGGTGCCACGGCCAACGCGCTGGCCTTCGGTTGCTTCATCGCGGTGACGTTTCCGCTGGTGGCCTGACGGCCGCCGGCCGGCTTTCGGGCGCTCTACCAGCGGTGCAGCGCGTGGGGATGCCTCTCTAGCGAAAGCGCCCGATTGGGTGTGGCCCTCTAGAGATCCGCGGCCACACTCGGATCACCTGATGAACTTTCATCGCAACACACGGAGCCCAAGGCCCTCATGACCACCCAATACCTCAGCCACGTCACGCTCGAAACGCTCGAGAACTATCGCACCGCCGCCGCACAGAGCGTGCTGGCCTGCCGTTCGGGCGGCCGTCGCCTGATCGGCGCCGTCAACGGCGCGCTGCAGCAGCGCGTGTACCCGCGCACCGCCAAGCTGGCGCCGCGCGCCACCGAGTTCATGAACGGCGTGCGCGGCAACGTCACGCAGATCGTCACCAAGGGCCTGGAGCAGACCGCTGCCGGCGCGACGACGGCGATCGAGTTCGGCGCCAACACCGCCGGCACCCAGCTCCACAAGCTGGCGAAATTCGCGTCGAAGGTGGACAACACCGTCGTGGCCAACGGCCTGCAAACCGTGGCGCGCCTGACGATGCCCGGCGCCAAGGTGGCACTGGCAATCTCGGGCAAGGTGGCCGCTGGCGCCGTGGCCCTGGCCGACGCTGCCGGCGCACGCCCGGTGCGCCGCGCCGCTCGCAAGGCCGCTGCCGCCCCGCGCCGCGTGGCGCAGCGTGTGACGCAGGCCGCGAAGGCCCCGCTGGCCAAGGCACGCCGCGCCGGAGTCGCCGCCAAGAAGGCCGTCAAGCGCGCAGCGCGCGGTTGATCGTGATGCGCGCCGCGCGCGGCTGAGGCCAGCGCAGCGCTACCGCTCTTGAACCGCGGGTCGCGGCGACGCGACCCGCAGCATCACCCGCGTGTTCTTCAGTTCGTACACGTAGGCGGCGCGACACGCCCGACCCTGCGCCGTGGTGCGTAGCAGCTTGTCGGTGTCGATGTCGGCGATGCGGCGACGCAGCTCGCGTGCCGTCTGCGCAGCGCCCCAGGCGGCCTGTGAGGCGCAGACCCTGGGCACCTCCGCAGGCGAGACCAGCGCGAGCACGAAGCGCGCACAGCGCCCGCTGGCCGTGCGCAACGCTTCTTCATGCGCCTGCACCGCTTTCTCGCGAGTCCCGCGCGACAACCGGATGGCCAGGCTCACGGCGTGCAGCTCGCACGTGGCCGTCATGCGATGGAAGCGCGACAACAGCGCGGCGTCCGGTTGCGCATTGATCAGGTGGTCATTGGCCGCCTCCACGCCGGCACTCGCCAGCCGCTGTTCGAGCGCGGCCACGAGTGCGTCCGCGGCCAGGGCGGGCACCGGCAAGACAGCCACAGCCGCGCACAGGACGAGTCGGCAGAGCGCCTGCTTCAAGCGCCGAGAGCCGCCAGGTTCAGCGCGTGCGAGTGGCCGAGCCACAGCGCGTGGTCGCGGTGGTCGCCCAGCGCGTCGCCGGTGTTGGGGTGCACGAACACATCCAGCGTGCCGCGGTTGAGCGTGAGCCACGCCACCACCGCCGCGAACTGCGCCGGGGCGAACGCGAGCTGGTAACTCCACATCGGGTGCGGGCCGACCGGCCGCTCGTGAAAGCGCCCCATCTCCATGCGCCCGGCCAGCGCGGTGACGATGACTTCGCGCAGCGCCCAGGCCGCGTCGCGGCTGGACGCGTCGAAGTAGACGTGAGCGTGCCAACTCTCGATGGTGGTTGCAGGGTCCAACGGTGTCATCGCCGGAAGCTTAGGCCTTGAACCCGTTGACGGTTGGCCCTCGCGCGCGAACTTTCGGCCGTTCCCTCAGAATCCGTGTCCCATGCCCGTCGCGCGGGCACGTTCGTTGCACCCGGTGGAGCCGATGCATTTCCTGTGGCCTCACAACCTGTGGTGGATGCTGCTGCTGCCTTTGCTGCCGGCGCTGTACGTGTGGCTGCTGCGCCGGGCCGGCAAGCCAGCGCTCGTGTTTTCCAGCCTGCGCGTGGTTCGCGAGGCCGTGGGCCGGCCGTGGCGGCGGCATGTGCCGGCGGCACTGATCTTCGTCGCCCTGTCGCTGCTCGTGCTGTGCCTTGCGCGACCGACCGCAGCGGTGCCGCTGCCGTGGGCCAAGTCGACGATCCTGCTCGCCATCGACATCTCGCGCAGCATGCGCGTGGAAGACGTGAAGCCGACGCGCATGGTGGCGGCGCAGGAGGCAGCCAAGGCCTTCCTCGCCGAGGTGCCGCCGCACATCGAAGTCGGCCTGGTCACCTTCGCCGGCAGCTCCCAGGTGGCGCAGCGGGCCACCCTCGACCGGCCCGCGCTCGTCGGCGCCATCGACGCCATCCAGATGCAGATGGGCACCGCCATCGGCAACGCCATCGTGGTCTGCCTGGCCGAGCTGTTCCCGGACCACGGCATCGACCTGGCCGAGATGACGTTCGGCACTTTGCGCCGCGAGGCGCCGCGCAGCCTGAGCAACGGCATCGCCGAGAAGGCGCCGCCGAAGGAGATCACGCCCGTGCCGCCCGGCTCCTACGAGTCGGCCGCGATCATCCTGCTCTCCGACGGCCGCCGCACCACGGGCGTGGACACGCTGGAAGCCGCGAAGATGGCCGCCGACCGCGGCGTGCGCATCTACGTCGTCGGCCTGGGCACGCCCGACGGCCACACCGCGATGGGCGACGAGATGGCGATCTACCTCAAGCTCGACGAACCCGCGCTGCGCCACGTGGCGCAGATCACCGGCGGCGAGTACCACCTTGCCGGCACCGCCGAGGCGCTGCGCAGCGTCTACCAGAAGCTCGGCTCGAAGCTGCAGGTGAGCAAGCGCGACACCGAACTGACGGCGTCGCTGGCGCTGCTTGCGGCCCTTGCGCTGGTGGCGGGCGCGGCGCTGTCGCTGCGTTGGTTCGGACGTGTTGCGTGAGCGGAGCCGCGTTGCGGCCCCGCGTGGCGTGAGTGGCGCGTGCGTGTCAGCGGCCCGTGAGCTGGTCCACAAGCGCCTGTGCCGTGCCGGTGGAAGAGGCCGGGTTCTGACCCGTGATCAGCTTGCCGTCGGTGACGACATGCGGCTCAAAGTCGGCGCCCTTGCTGTACTTGCCACCGTTCTCGACCAGCATGTCCTGCACCAGGAAGGGCACGACATCGCTGAGCTGCGCCGCGTCTTCTTCGCTGTTGGTGAAGCCGGTGACCTGCCGCCCCTTCACCAGCGGCTCGCCATCGGCCGCCTTGGTGTGGCGAAACACGGCAGGGGCGTGGCACACCGCAGCCACCACCTTGCCGGCGCCGCTCATCGACTCGATCAGCTTGATCGAGTGTGCGTCCTCGGCCAAGTCCCACAACGGGCCGTGTCCGCCGGGATAGAACACCGCATCGAAGTCATCGCCCGACAGCGTGGACAGCCGCACCGTGTGCGCTAGCGCCGATTGCGCGGCGTCGTCGGACTTGAAGCGACGTGTCGCCTCGGTCTGCGCATCCGCCGCGTCGCTCTTCGGGTCCAGCGGCGGTTGCCCGCCAGCGGGCGAGGCCAGCGTGATGCTGGCGCCCGCGTCCTTGAACACGTAGTACGGCGCCGCGAACTCCTCGAGCCAGAAGCCGGTTTTCTTGCCGGTGTCGCCCAATTGGCTGTGCGACGTGAGCACCATCAATACGTTCATGTCATCTCCTGGCGTTGAGCGCGGCCACCATCGGGCCGCAGCAATGCCAATGACACTAGCGCATGCGACCGGCGCCGCACAGGCGACGGCGGCGCGTTGCGCCGTCAGACAACGTGCCGTGCGGTCTCACTCCGCGGCGGTAGGGCGTCGATCACCTCGGCTGCGGCGCGAAACGCGTCCACAGCGGCCGGAAAGCCGCAGTACACGCTGGCGTGCAGGAAGATCTCCTGCAGCTCCTCCTTCGTCACGCCGTTATTCAACGCGCCGCGCACGTGGACCTTCAACTCGTGCATGCGGCCCAGCGCCACCAGCATCGACACCGTGACGATGCTGCGCGTGCGCAGGTCGATGCCCGGGCGTTGCCAAGTGTTGCCCCAGGCGTGGCGAGTCACCAGTTCCTGCAGCGGCGCGGTGAACGGGGTGGCCTTGGACAGCGCGCTGTCGACGTAGGTGTCGCCGAGCACGGCGCGGCGGGTGGCGAGGCCTTTGTCATCGAGGTTCATGGGTGCTCCAGTTCTACTCGATAGAAGTGTTATGCGTCACTGCGGGGAGTCGGCGGGCTCGCCTGAGGCACTTCTTTCGCGTCGGCACTTTGTTCTCGCGAACCAGAGTCATGCGTCGTTCTGCCCACTGATCGCCTTCCTCCGATGAATGGAAGAACCGAGGCCGGTATCCCTCCAATTGCCAGAACTAGACTGAGAAGGGAGATCTCCGCGCCATAACGAACAAACAAGGACGGATCGCCCCTCACGGCGAGAAAGCCTGCAAGGAGTTGGTTCAGCGGAAGGATCAGCATCAGCACCAGAGTGGCGATTGAGCCTATCGCTACTGCTGCGTAGCCGCGCGACCTCGACACGTACCAGTTCCATCCGGTCAGGACACCTAGAGGGAGAAACAGCGCCAGCGCCGCAAAACCGAGGAAAGACTGCAACGTGCCGCCCCCAACAGGGTGAGAGAGAGCCGTGAGATCGGCCGACAACGTAGCAAATAGTGCGTCGACTTGATCCGCGGATGACCCCCGGACCGTGAGAACGCGACGATAGCCAGAGAAGTCGAGTTCCAACTGGGTGATCGGCGATCCGCGACCTGCAAAGAGCGAGTAGTTGAATCCATCAATCTGATCCGGCACCTTGGCTGGCGAAGAGAGGAACTGCCGTCCAGAAAGGCTGATCTTGAGTTCCCTTACGTGGAGAACGATCTCCTCCCTCTCAGGTGACGAACCCCCATTTGCTGCGGATGAAAGTGATCCTGCTTTGTCGAGCATCGACTGCACAGCGGTGTAAGACGCGCGCAGTGCCGAGAACTCCGTGCTCTTCGAGTACATCGCTTGTGCCGCGGATGACGAAGACCAAGCTAGGAACAACAGAGCAAGGATGTGGCGCATGGAATGGATCGGTGACGAGTCACCCGGATTGTGAATGACCGTCCTTGCGGCTCCGCGCATCGCGGGCCTGCCTTTGTTGATCGTCACCCCTTAGGCGGCTCCACCCGATACGTCGCAGGCGTCCTCGACACCTTGATCGACGACGCCGCCGCGGTACTCGCCGCTCTCCAACACCATGCCCCGGTGCTGGGTGTGCGGGTCGGTCAGCGCCGCCCGCACGTCGTGGATCGGCGCGGCAGTCACCAGCGAAGCTGCTCCAGCTCGAGCCCCATCGCCTCAGCCACCTTCTCCAACGTGGCCTTGCGCGGCTGCTTGGCGCGCTCCATCTGCGCGTAGGCGGCCTGCGTGATGCCGATGCGCGCCGCCACCTCGGCCTGCGTAATGCCGAGGTGCTCACGCCATGCGGCCATCGGCGACGCGCCACGCTCGAACGAGAGGTTGACCACCTCGTTGGGCACCGTGCCGCGGGAAAAGCCGCCCTTCATGCGGCGGAACTGCTCGTAGGGCACAACGACGAAAGCGGGCTTGCCGTCGGCGCCGACGATGACCTGGAACTCAGTACGTGCGTTCATCGCGTTTCCTCACTTCCTCGATGCTGACAATGCGAACGGCGCCGTCGTGGTCGAAGAACACCCGGAAATTGCCGACGCGCAGGCGGTACCCGTACTCGTGGTTGGTCAGCGCCATGACGTTGCGGGCCTTGGCCAGATCAACGAGCTCGGTACTGACGGCGTCGCGAATCTGCTTGCCGGCGCGAGCGTCGATCTTCCGCAGTTGGCGCAACGCCTTGGGCTGCCAGTCGATCGAATTCACGTGCCGATGATAAGCGAACAATACGTATTGGACGCAACCTTACTTGGACGGCCTTCTCGGCGGCGCCACCCGATACGTCGCCGGAGTCCTCGACAACTTGATCGGCGACGCCACGCCCTTGTAGTCGCCGATCTCCACCACCATGCCCCGGTGCGCCGTGTGCGGATCGGCCAGCGCTGCCGGGAGGTCGCGCGTCGGCGCACAGGGCACGCCAGCGCGGATCAGGCGGTCTGCCAGCGGTTCGCAGTCGAAGTTGGTCAAGCGCGCTTCGAGCAAACGCTTCAACTCGACGCGATTCGCCGAGCGCAGTGCGTTGTTCGCAAAGCGCGCATCGCTCGCCAACTCCGGCGCGCCGATCTGCTCGGCCAGTTTGGCAAATTGGCCGTCGTTGCCCACAGCCAGAAAGATCGGCACGGTGCGCGTGGCGAAGGTGTCGTAGGGGCAGATGTTGGGGTGCGCGTTGCCGCTGCGGCCGGGCACGCGGCTCGGGTCGAGCAGATGGTTGGCGGTGTGCGGGTGCAGGAAGGACAGGCCGCAGTCGTAGAGCGCCGCTTCGACGAACTGGCCTTGGCCGCTCTTCGTGCGCTCGTGCAGTGCCATCAGGATGCCGAGCGCGGCGTTGAGGCCGGTGGCGATGTCCACCGCCGGCACGCCCAGGCGCACCGGCGTGCCGCCGTTGGCGTCGGTCTCGCCGTTGATGCTCATCATGCCGACCATCGCCTGCACGGCCGCGTCGTAGCCCGGCAGGCCGCCCTTGGGGCCGTCGGCGCCAAAGCCGCTGACGCGGCAATGAATCAAGCGCGGGAACTTCGCGCTCAAGGTGTCGAAGCCGAGGCCCCACTTCTCCATCGAGCCGGTCTTGAAGTTTTCCACCAGCACGTCAGCGTCTTGCAGCAGCGCGAGCAGCGCTTCGCGTTGCGCGGGCTGTTGCAGATCCATCGTCATGCCGCGCTTGTTGCGGTTCAGGCCGAGGAAGTACGACGCCGTGCCGTACGCGTCGAACGGCGGGCCCCAGCCGCGCGTCTCGTCACCCTGTGGCGGCTCGATCTTCAGCACGTCGGCGCCGTGGTCGGCGAGGATCTGCGTGCAGTACGGGCCGCCGAGCACGCGGGAGAGGTCGATGACTTTGAGGCCGTCGAGGGCGCCGTTAGAACTCATGATGTTCAGCACCTCAATTCGCGCGCGCGCACACGCAGTTCGTGCAGTTGCTTCTGCACCGTTTCACGTTCGTTGGGTTTGGCCAAGCGCTCGCGGCTTTCCATCGCAGGCACCGCACGGTCAAGGTCGCTGCACTGACGCCGAGCCTCGGGCGCCAACTTCATGCGGCGGCCAGCCACGTCGAGCTGCTTGGCGTCCATGCCGGTGAGCGGACGCCAAGCCTCTGCGATCGCTTCGTGGTGCTGCTCGCGCTGCACATCCGCACCAACACGCCGCGGCCCGGCAGACTTGTCGATACCGCGCGTCGGCTCGACTTCCAGTTTTTGCGCACCGACGCACGGATCGTCGGAGTACACGACCTTGCCCTTGACCTCGCACTTGTAGACGGTGCGGCTGGCGGGGGGCAGTGGCTGCGCCTGAGCGCTCTGCGCGGCCACGGCAAGCAAAGCCAAGACAACGGTGAAGGGCAACACGCTGGCGTTGCGGAGATGAGTCACATCAGCACCTCATAGTGCGGCAGCGCCTTGCCCCACACCTGCAATCGGTAGGGCCGTGGGTGCGCCTGGTAGTAAGGGTCGGCCTCGATCAGTTCGACGGCGCGCGCCTTCGACGCCACCTCGAAGACCCACAGGCCGCCGGTGTAGGCACCGCCGGGCTCGTCGCGCAGTCCACCGGCCATGCGAATCTCGCTGCGGTGAGCTTCGAGAAACGCCAGGTGCGCGGGCTCGAGGCGGCGGCGCACGTCGGCCATCGGCAGTTGATCTTCGAAGATCACGATCAGGCGCATCGCTGGCGTTGGGGTTCGTTGGCGGTCATGGCGAGTGGGTGTCGATGTGCTCGCGCAGCGCGGCGAGCACCTTCGCATTCTGATCCGTCATCAGCCAATGGCTGGCGTCGGGCAGCTCGATCAGTTGCGCGCCGCGGATGCGCTCTGCCGTGCGGCGCGCGTTGGCGGGCGGGATCAGTTCGTCCTGCAGGCCATGCATCACGAGCGTGGGGCACTTGAAGCGCGGCAGGTCGAGGTAGGCGGACCAGCCGATCAGCGCATAGAGCTGCGCCTGGTAGTCGCGCGCGCTCGGCTGGTTGGCCAGGCGCACGAGCGCGTCTTCGTCGAACAGCGCGTCGGCGGTTTGGCGCGCGTAGGTGTGGGGGCGCATCGCGTGCAGGCTGTCTTCGGCGCTCATCGTCGCCTTGTCGAACAGCAACTGACGCACCTTCGGCTCGGCCTGCACCGCCCAGGGGCCGCCGCTGTGCGTGCCGAGCAGCGCCAGGCTGCGCACGCGCTGCGGAAAGTCGATGACCAGTTGCTGCGCGATCATGCCGCCCATCGAGAAGCCGACGACATGGGCGCTGGCCTCGCCGGCCGCGGCGATGACGGCCACCACATCGGCCGCCATGTGCTGCACGCGATGCACGACATAGTGCTGCACTTGCGTCTGGCCGCTGCCGCGGTTGTCGAGCAGGATCACGCGGTGGCTCTTGGCCAGTTGCGGCGCAATGCGGAACCACAGCGCCGAGCTGCAGCCCAGACCCATGATGAGCACCACCGGCTCGCCCTTGCCGAGCGAGGTCCAGTGAATGCGGGCACCTTCGCGGTCGACGAAGGGCATCAGGGGATCAGGATAGTTCTGCCGACGACCTTGCCGGCGATCAGCTCCTGCATCGCAGCGTTGGCCTCGGCCATCGGCCGGCGCTGCACGGGGATCGGTTTCATCTTCGTGCGCTGTACCAGCGCCACCAGTTCGCGCAGTTCTTCGAGCGTACCGACATAGCTGCCCTGCAGCGTCAGCGGGCGCATCGGGATGACG
>JANOEG010000008.1:0-5663 GCA_031413095.1 Burkholderiales bacterium
GGCGAGACCTACAACATCGGCGGCTGGAACGAGAAGCCGAACATCGAGATCGTGAAGACGATCTGCGCGCTGCTCGATGAGCTTCGGCCGAGTGCAGCGGGCTCGTACACGCGTCACATCAGCTACGTCAAGGACCGCCCGGGCCATGACCGCCGCTATGCGATCGACGCGCGCAAGATCGAGCGCGAACTCGGCTGGCGGCCGGCGGAGACTTTCGAGTCCGGCATCCGCAAAACGGTGCAGTGGTACCTCGACAACGCCGATTGGGTGAACGGCGTCCAGAGCGGCGGCTATCGCGACTGGGTCGCGACGAACTACAGCGCGCGATGAAAGTTCTTCTCTTCGGCAAAGGCGGGCAAGTTGGCTGGGAACTACAGCGCTCACTGAGCACGCTCGGCGAATTGGTGGCGCTCGACTTCGACAGCACCGACCATCACGCCGACTTCTCCAACCCGGCGCAACTCGCCGACACCGTGCGTGCGCTTAAGCCCGACGTGATCGTCAACTCGGCCGCGCACACCGCGGTCGATAAAGCCGAGAGCGAGCCCGAGTTCGCGGCCAAGCTCAATGCCGAAGGCCCACGCGTGCTCGCTGCAGAAGCCAAAGCACTTGGTGCGCTGCTGGTGCACTACAGCACTGACTACGTTTTCGATGGCAGCGGACACGCGCCGCGCACGGAAGACGTGGCGACCGGCCCGCTGTCGGTCTATGGCCGCACCAAGCTCGACGCCGAGAACCACATCCGTGCCAGCGGTTGCGCGCACCTGATCTTGCGCACGAGTTGGGTCTATGCAGCGCGCGGCGGCAACTTTGCGCGCACGATGATCAAGCTGGCGAGCGAGCGCGACACGCTGTCGGTGATCGACGACCAGTTCGGCGCGCCCACCGGCGCCGAGTTGCTGGCCGACGTGACCGCGCAGGCGATCCGCGCCTGCCGCACCGATGCAAAGCTCTGCGGCACGTACCACGCCGTGGCCGGCGGCGAGACCAACTGGTTCGAGTACGCGCGCTTCGTCATCGAATGGGCGCGTGCCAATGGACTGCCGATCAAGGTCGCGGCCGATGCGGTGAAGCCCGTGCCGACCAGCGGCTATCCGACGCCGGCACAACGCCCGCTGAACTCTCGCCTGGATACGCGCAAGCTGCGCGAAGCGTTCGACATCACGCTGCCGCATTGGCAAACCGGTGTGAAGCGCATGTTGATGGAGGCCTACGCCAAGTGACGACCCACAAGAACAACCGCAAAGGCATCATCCTGGCCGGCGGCAGCGGCACGCGCCTGCACCCGGCCACGCTGGCCATGAGCAAGCAGCTGCTGCCGGTGTACGACAAGCCGATGGTCTATTACCCGCTGTCCACGCTGATGCTGGCCGGCATTCGCGATGTGCTGGTCATCAGCACGCCGCAGGATACGCCGCGCTTCGAAGCGCTGCTGGGCGACGGTTCGCGGTGGGGCATGAACCTGTCGTACTGCGTGCAGCCGAGTCCCGACGGACTGGCGCAGGCCTTCATCCTCGGTCGCAAGTTTGTCGACAACAAACCGAGCGCACTCGTGCTCGGCGACAACCTGTTCTACGGCCACGATTTCCAGGCGCTGCTCGGCCACGCAATGCAACGCAAGGTCGGCGCAAGCGTCTTCGCATACCACGTGAATGATCCCGAGCGCTACGGCGTGGTGGCCTTTGACGATCAGAAGTGCGCGCTGTCGATCGAAGAAAAGCCGGCCAAGCCAAAGAGCAACTACGCCGTCACAGGCCTGTATTTTTTCGACGAGCAGGTCTGCGACATCGCTGCGTCGATCAAACCGAGCGCCCGCGGCGAGCTCGAGATTACCGAGGTCAACGCGACCTACCTGCGGCAGAACCAGCTTTCGGTGGAGATCATGGGCCGCGGCTACGCGTGGCTCGACACCGGAACGCACGACAGCATGCTCGAAGCCGGCCAGTTCATTGCCACGCTGGAAAAGCGCCAGGGCCTGAAAGTGGCTTGCCCTGAAGAGCTGGCGTTTCGCAATGGCTGGATCGACGCCGCGCAACTCGAAGCGTTGGCGCGGCCGCTGGCCAAGAACGGCTATGGGCAGTACCTGCTGAAGCTGCTCGGCGAGAAGGTGTATTGATGCAGATCATGACGACTTCGTTGCCCGGCGTGCTCATCTTGGAGCCCAAAGTCTTCGGCGACGACCGCGGCTTCTTCTTCGAGAGCTTCAACCAGCGCGCGTTCGACGCCGCCGCGGCGATGCACGTTGAATTCGTGCAGGACAACCACTCGCGCTCCAGCCGCGGCGTGCTGCGTGGCTTGCACTACCAGACAGCGCCACACGCGCAAGGCAAACTGGTGCGTGTTGCGCGTGGCAGCGCGTTCGACGTGATGGTGGACATCAGGCGCGGCTCGGCCACCTTCGGTCATTGGGTCGGCGTGACGCTGGACGCGCAGAGCCAGCGCCAGTTGTGGATCCCGCCCGGCTTCGCGCACGGCTTTCTCGCGCTCGAAGACGACACACACTTTCTCTACAAGACGACTGACTATTACGCCAAGGATTGCGAGCGCGCGATCGTCTGGAACGACCCAGCCATCGGCATCGTCTGGCCCGACCTGGGCACGGCGCCGCTGCTGGCGCCCAAAGACGCGGCTGCGGTGGGCCTTGCGCAAACCGATCCGTACTAAGACATCTCAGATGAGCAACAGCAAACCGATCCAGGTTCAACCCGTCGTCATGGCCGGCGGTAGCGGCACGCGGCTGTGGCCGTTGTCGCGCGCGGCTTATCCGAAACAGTTTCTTGTCCTCACCGCCGACAAGAAGACGCTGTACCAGCAGGCGGTGGCCCGCATCGAGCACCTGGCCAGCGACGGCTTCGACGTGGCCGCGCCGATCACCGTCGGCAACGAAGAGCACCGATTCATGGTGCTCGATCAGTTGCGTGAACTCGGCATTTCAAGCGGCCCGGTTCTGCTCGAACCTTCGGCGCGCAACACCGCACCGGCGATGACGTTGGCCGCGCTCGCCGCGTCCGACGGCGACGGCGATCCGGTGCTCGTCGTCTCACCGGCCGACCACGTGGTGGCGGATATGGCCGCCTTCACGCGGGCCATGAACACGGCTATCCACGCCGCAGCCAGTGGCGCCATCGTGGTCTTGGGTATCACGCCCGACCGGCCGGAAACCGGCTACGGCTACATCAAATGCGCGCCCGGCCAGCAGGCGACGCTTGTCGTGTCGCAGTTCGTCGAGAAGCCCGACCTTGTGACAGCTGAGCGCTACCTTGCCGACGGCCACTACACCTGGAACAGCGGCATGTTCGTGCTGCGCGCGTCCACATGGCTCGATGCGCTGAAGCGTTTCCGCCCCGACATCCTCTCGACCACTGCCAACGCCTGGGCAGTTCGCAAGACCGACCAGCGCTTCGTGCGGCCCGGCGCAGACGAATTTGCCACCGTCCCGGCCGAGTCGATCGACTACGCGGTGATGGAGCACTGCCCCGGCAGCGGCATCGACATCCGCATGGTGCCGCTGTCCGCAGGCTGGAACGACCTCGGCGCTTGGGACGCGGTGTGGCAAGTGGCGGCAAAGGACAGCATGGGCAACGCCGTGCTGGGCGACGCGATGATTGCCAACAGCCGCAACTCCCTGGTACACGCGTCGAGCCGGCTCGTCAGCCTGGTGGGCGTGAGCAACCTGGTCGTCATCGAGACCGCCGACGCCGTGCTCGTGGCCGACCGTGAGCGCAGCCAGGACGTCAAGTCAATCGTCACCGCGCTCGAGTCGCAGGGCCGCGCCGAGAAGAACCTGCACCGCAAGGTGCACCGCCCCTGGGGCTGGTATGACAGCATCGACGCTGGGCCACGCTTCCAGGTTAAGCGCATCATGGTCAAGCCCGGCGCAAGCCTGTCTTTGCAGATGCACCACCACCGCGCCGAGCACTGGGTTGTCGTCTCCGGCACCGCCGAGATCGTCAATGGCGACAAGGTGCTGATGCTGACCGAGAACCAAAGCATCTACATCCCGCTTGGCGAGAAGCACCGGCTGTCGAACCCGGGCAAGACGCCGCTGGAGATCATCGAGGTGCAGTCGGGGTCGTACCTGGGCGAGGACGATATTGTGCGGTTCGAGGACACGTACGGGCGACAGTGAGTGCTTTCAGGCGAGTTGCCACCAACGCAGGCTGGAATCTTCTCGGCAACGTGTTGCCACTGCTTGCCGCGCTGGCGGCAGTTCCCTTTCTTGTTGAACGAATGGGAACTTCACGTTTCGGCGCGCTGAGTCTGGCGTGGGTGCTGATCGGCTATTTCACGTTGTTCGATCTGGGCTTGGGTAGGGCGCTCACCAAAATGGTGGCCGAGCGAGCGGACCGAGTCGGTGCCAATGAACTGTCCTCGTTGTGCTCGAGCACGATCGCGATGGTGAGCATGCTTGGAGTGCTGGGCGCGCTGCTGCTGCTCTCGTCGGCGCCGTGGATACTTGATCGTGCAGGTCGCATCGAAGATTCGGCAATCAAGTCCGAGGCGCTTGCCGCCCTCGGGTGGGTTGCTGCCGGTATTCCACTGGCCGTGGCTACCGCCGCGCTGCGGGGAGTCCTCGAAGGTTTCCAGCGATTCCGCTTGCTCAATGCGATTCGCGTGCCTTCGGGCGTGGCGTTATTTGCCGCACCATGTGCAAGTGCTGCAATAACGCCCCGCCTTGATTGCGCCATCGCCGCAGTGGTACTCACCAGGCTCGTGGTGCTGGTCGCGCATGCTGTGCCTGCTCATGCCTTGGCACCGATTCGCATTGCTGCGATTCATCAACGATGGGCGAAGCCTTTGTTGACTTTTGGTGGCTGGCTCACGGTCAGCAACATTGTCGGCCCGATGATCGTGCACTTGGACCGCTTCGTCGTCGCGGCGGTCTTGTCCTCGACGGCCGTCGCTTACTATGCCGCACCGTTTGATGTGGTATCGCGCCTGCTCTTGATTCCTACCGCTTTGACTGCGGCGTTGTTTCCAGCGCTGACCAATCTGCAGGCACGAGACGCGGTGGCTGCGCGCGCTTTGCGCCGTTCGGCGCAGCATCTCACTTTTGCAACTGTCATCGTCGTCGTCAGCATCGGCATCGTCGCAGCGCGGCCAGCGCTGGCGCTCTGGCTGGGTCCGGACTTCGCCACGCAGAGCGCGCGTACGATGCAGATTCTTTTGGTTGGGTTTGCGCTCAACGCCATGGCGCAGATTCCGTTCACCGCCCTTCACAGCCTGGGCTGCACGCGTCAGACCGCGCTGCTGCATCTGGCCGAGCTGCTCCCGTTCGTCGGCTTGCTTCTACTGCTCGTCAGGCATTGGGGCATCGAGGGTGCCGCAGTGGCCTGGACGTTGCGCGCGTTTCTCGACTTGGGCGCTTTGACGTGGATGTCGCGGGCAATGGAACGGCGGGTGCGGGAGCGCGCCACGGGAGCCCTCGGATGAACAGCACTCAGCGTTACGACACCAAGCCCGTCTCGTACTTTTCGAGCGCGCGTCAGGATATCGAGCCGCTTTTGCCAACCAGCACGCGCCGAGTTCTGGAAGTTGGTTGCGGGACCGGTACAACGCTCGCGTGGCTCAAGCAGACAGGCCGCTGCGAACTTGTCGGGATCATCGCCACCCGCGGGACGATCAGCTCCCATGCCTATCAGCACGCGCTGGCGCAACGCCGG
>JANOEG010000009.1:0-4631 GCA_031413095.1 Burkholderiales bacterium
GCAGCAGCACCGCGGCCGTGAGCCGCACGTGCAGGCGGCGGTGCCAGGCAATCGCGGGCTTCGTCACGCGGTCACGCCGGTGGCTTCGAAGCGGTAGCCGACGCCCCAGACGGTGTGGATGAAGCGCGCTTCGCTGCGGTCGTCGCCGAGCTTGGCGCGCAGGCGATTGATGTGGCTGTTGACGGTGTGGTCGTAGCCGTCGTGGCCATAACCCCAGACCTGTTCGAGCAGTTCAGCGCGCGTGAAGGCGCGGCCCGGGTGGCGCATGAAGTGCCAGAGCAGGTCGAACTCGCGCGGCGTCAGCACCAGCTCCTGTTCGGCCAGCCAGGCGCGGCGCTGTGTGCGGTCGATGCGCAGATCGGCGCAAGCCAGGCGCTGCTCGGTATCGGCTGGCGCCGCCTTGCCTTGCGCCGAGCGGCGCAGCAGCGCGCGCACGCGGGCCTGCAGCTCGAGCACCGAGAAAGGCTTGGTCACATAGTCGTCGGCGCCGAGTTCGAGGCCGAGCACGCGGTCGAGTTCGGCCGAGCGCGCGGTCAGCATCAGGATCGGCGCGTTGTGGCCGCCGGCGCGCAGCGCGCGGCAGACATCGAGACCCGACAGGCCGGGCAGGCGCAGGTCGAGCACGATGGCGTCGAAGCGGCCGGCGACTGCCAGCGCCAGCCCGGACGGGCCGTCGCGTGCCACCGTCACCTCGGCCGGCAGATCCGACAGGTGCAGCTGCAGCAGCGCGGCGATGTCCTGCTCGTCTTCGATCACGAGCAGGCGGGGCGGGGCGTTCATCCGCTCTATCTTGCCTGTGGCGCGCGGCGCAGTCCTCACGGAGCGATCACGACGGCGCGGTCAATCGAGTTGCCCGGCGCTGACGTTGAGATCGTCGCGCACGGCGAGCGCCGTGGCCAGCGCAATGCCGACGCCCGCAATCATCGCCGCCAACGACAGGCTCGGCTGGCCCGCCGCAGCCTGCTCGGGCAGGCACGGCAAGTGTATGAAGCCGCTGCGCACACTGCGACGGCGCTTCAGTGCATGTTGGAGCCCGTAGAAGACATGGTTGCAGACGAAGGTGCCGGCGCTGTAGGAGACCGACGCGGTGTGGCCGGCGTCGCGCAGCGCAGCCGCCATCGCTTTGATCGGCAGCGTCGTGAAGTGGGCCGCCGGGCCGCGCGGCTCGACCGGTTGATCGATCGGTTGGGCGCCGGCGTTGTCGGCGATGCGCGCGTCGTCGAGATTGATGGCAACGCGTTCGAGCGTGAAGCCGTCACGACCGGTCGCTTGGCCGAGACCGAGCACGAGTTGGGGGTGGTGGGTGTCCAGCGCCGCGCGCAGCGCTCGAATTGAGGCTCCGAAGACACAGGGCAAAACGAGGCCGATGACCGGTGCGCCCGCGATCTTCCGGCCATGCAATGCGCTTGCGACTTCAGCCGACGGGTTGATGCACTCGCCGCCGAAGGGCTCAAAGCCTGTGACCAGGATCGGCCTCATGCGGGCTTTCTCCAGCCACCACCGCCGGGCGTCTCGATCACGAACACATCGCCCGGCTCCATGGCCGCCGAGCCGATGTGGTCGAGGACCTCGGCGCAGCCGTCGCTGCGCTCGATGCGGTTGACACCGAGGGCGCCTGGCGCGCCACCATCGCCGCCAAACGCCGGCACCTTGCGGCCGTTGCTCAAGATGCTGGCCGTCATGCGTTCAAGAAAGCGCACGCGGCGCACGCCGCCATCACCGCCGCACCAGCGGCCCTGGCCACCGCTGCTTTCACGGATCTCATAGCTGTCCAGCCGCACCGGGAAACGGAACTCGAGCACCTCGGGGTCGGTCAGGCGCGAGTTCGTCATGTGTGTCTGGACGACGCTCGTGCCATTGAAGCCGGGGCCGGCGCCGCTGCCGCCGGAGATGGTTTCGTAGTACTGGTGGGTCTCGTTGCCGAAGGTGAAGTTGTTCATCGTGCACTGGCTGGCCGCCATGACGCCGAGCGCGCCGTACAAGGCGTTGGTGACGCAACTCGATGTTTCGACATTGCCGGCGACCACGGCCGCTGGATGGCGCGGGTTCAACATGCAGCCTTCGGGCACGACGACGTGCAGCGGCTTCAGGCAGCCGGCGTTGAGCGGGATGTCGTCATCGACCAGCGTGCGAAAGACGTAGAGCACCGCGGCCATCGTCACCGCCTTGGGGGCGTTGAAGTTGTTCGGCAATTGCGCGCTGGTGCCGGTGAAATCGATCGTCGCTTCGCGTTGCGGTGCGTTGACCGTGACCTTGACGGCGATGCGCGCGCCGTTGTCGAGGTCGAGTGTGTAGTGACCATCTTTCAAAGCCGTGATGACGCGCCGCACCGATTCCTCGGCGTTGTCCTGCACATGCTTCATGTACGCGGCCACGGTGGCGCGGCCGAATTGCGTCACCATCGCGCGCAGTTCCTGAACGCCTTTTTCGTTGGCGGCGATTTGCGCTCGCAAGTCGGCAATGTTCTGTGCAGGATTGCGGGCCGGGTAGGCGCCAGCTCGCAGCAACGCTAGCAGCTCCGGTTCGCGCATCTTGCCTGCGCGCACGAGCAGGAAGTTGTCGAGCAGCACGCCTTCCTCGTCGATCGTTGTCGAGAACGGCGGCATCGAGCCGGGCGTGCTGCCGCCGATGTCGGCATGGTGGCCACGGGAGGCGACATAGAAGCTCGGTGCGTCGTCACCATGTTCGAGATAGACGGGGGTCACCACCGTCACGTCGGGCAAGTGCGTGCCGCCGTGGTACGGGTCGTTGAGAACATACACGTCCCCCGGCCGCATCTCCGGATTGCGCTCGATGACGGTCTTGATGCTCTCGCTCATCGAGCCCAGGTGCACCGGCATGTGTGGCGCGTTGGCGATGAGCTGGCCGCTCGCGTCGAAGAGGGCACAGGAGAAGTCCAGGCGTTCCTTGATGTTCACCGAGTAGGCGGTGTTCTGCAGCCTCAAGCCCATCTGCTCTGCGATGTTCATGAAGAGGTTGTTGAAGACCTCCAACATCACCGGATCGGCGTCTGTGCCAATGGCATGTTGCGTGGAACGTGGCACGGTGCGTTGCAGCTCGATGGGGCCGGCGGCAGTCAGCCTGGCTTGCCAGCCCGGCTCAACGACCGTCGTTGCGTTCTTCTCCGCGATGATGGCCGGCCCGTCGATCAACGCGCCCGCGGCGAGCGATTCACGCACGAACAGGCCGGCGTCGAGCCAGCGCCCGGCGTGCAGGCGCAGCGTGGCGTCCGGCTGAGGCCGCGAGCTTGCAGGTTCGCTGTCCGTCGTTGCGGCGACGTGGGTTTCCCCAGCACCCACCGCTTCTACCGACACCGCTTCGATGACCAGCATCCGGTCCGGCATCAGGAAAGCGAAGCGCTGCTTGTAGCCCGCTTCGAAGGCGTGCCTGATCGTGCGCTGATCGCCGAAGGGCACGATCAGCGCGGTGTCGGTGCCCTGGTAGCGAACGTGCACGTGGCGGCGCAGTAGGGTCGCCGCGCGCTCAACGCCTTGGCTCGCCACCTCGTCGCGCGCCGCCTCGCCGATGTGCGCTAGGCGCTGCTCGGCCGCCGACAAACCTGCGCTGTCGAGCTGCAGTTCGACCTGTGCTTCGCGCATCGCAATCTGGTCGGCCAGGCCCATACCATAGGCCGACAACACACCGGCCAGCGGATGCACAAAGACGCGGCCCATGCCGAGCGCATCGGCGACGAGGCAGGCGTGCTGGCCTCCGGCGCCGCCGAAACACTGCAGCGTGTACTGCGTGACGTCGTAGCCGCGCGCCACCGAGATGCGCTTGATGGCGTTGGCCATGTTCTGCACGGCGATCTGCAGGAAGCCTTCGGCCAAGGACTCGGCTGTCGTGTCGCGGCCGGTGCGCGTCCGCACATCGGCGGCCATCGCTTCGAACTTCGCCACGACCACGTCGCGGTCGAGCGCTTCGTTGCCGCGCGGGCCGAACACTTTGGGGAAATGCGCCGGCGAGATTTTGCCGAGCATCACGTTCGCATCGGTCACTGCCAGCGGTCCGCCGCGGCGATAACTTGCCGGCCCCGGGTTGGCACCCGCGCTTTGTGGCCCGACGCGCAGGCGCGCGCCGTCGAAGGCGAGGATTGACCCGCCGCCGGCCGCGACGGTGTGGATGCTCATCATCGGCGCGCGCATGCGCACGCCGGCCACCTGCGTTTCGAAGGCGCGCTCGAATTCGCCGGCGTAGTGCGACACATCGGTCGAGGTGCCGCCCATGTCGAAGCCGATGACTCTGTTGTGACCGCCGGCCACCGCCGTGCGCACCATGCCGACGATGCCGCCGGCCGGGCCGGAGAGGATCGCGTCCTTGCCTTGGAAACGATGCGCTTCGGTCAGGCCGCCGCTGCTCTGCATGAAGAACAGGCGCACACCCGGCATCTGTGACGCGACCTGATCGACATAGCGGCGCAAGATGGGTGAGAGGTAGGCATCGACGACGGTCGTGTCGCCGCGCGAGACGAACTTCATCAGCGGACTGGCCTCGTGCGACGCGCTGACTTGGGTGAAGCCGATCGCTCGCGCGAGTTTCGCTGCCGCCTGCTCATGCGCGGTGAACCGGTAGCCGTGCATGAAGACGATCGCGCAGTTGCGGATACCGGTATCGAACGCCGCCTGCAGCTC
>JANOEG010000010.1:0-1881 GCA_031413095.1 Burkholderiales bacterium
GGTCGCGCACGCGGCCTTCCTTGTCGAGCAACGCAGGTTTCTCATGGCCCTTCGGGCCGACTCGCATCAGTTTCATCGTTGTCTTCCTTTCTAGAGTGACCAGCCGCCGTCGATGACGTGCGTGGTGCCGGTGGTGAACGCAGATTCTTCGCTCGCAAGATACACCGCCAGCGCGGCGATCTCGTCGGCCTTGCCAAGCCGCCCCATCGGCTGACGGGAAACGAACATCGCCTCGACCTCGGCCTCGGTCTTGCTGCTGGCCTGGGCCTGCGTGCCGATGCGGTCGCGCAGCGACGGCGACTCGATGGTGCCCGGGCAGATGGCGTTGCAGCGCACGCCTTTGCCGACAAAATCCGCCGCCACCGACTTGGTCAGCCCGATCACCGCTGCCTTGGTCGTTGCATAGACAAAGCGGTTCGGCACGCCCTTGATGCTGCTTGCCGCCGAGGCCATGTTGATGATCGAGCCCGATCTTTTGGCGAGCATGGCGGGCAGAAAAGCCTTGATCGTGCGCGCCATCGAGCGCACGTTGAGGTTGAACGCAAAGTCCCAATCGTCCTCGCTGCACTCGAGCACCGAACCCGCGTGCACATAGCCAGCGCAGTTGAAGAGCACGTCGATGCCGCCGTGCGCGAGCGCCGCCGCCTCGATCGCTGCCGGGTCGAGCACGTCGAGCTTCATCGTCGTGCAGCCGCTTTCCTTGGCCAGCGACGCCAACGCCTCGGCATTGACATCGGTGGCGATCACGCGCGCGCCCTCGCGCACGAAGGCCAGCGCGGTGGCGCGGCCGATGCCTTGGCCGGCAGCGGTGAGGAAGGCGGTTTTTCCAGCGAGTCGTTGGCTCATGAAGAAGTCCTTGTCTGCGGTTCAAAAAGGAGTCGGAACGCCGAGCCGTGCGCCGCACGCGCGGAACATCTCGGCCAGGCCCGGCTCGACGGGAATGCCGTCGCGGCCACGCTGGACCGCGACGTCGATTTCAGGATCACTCGGCATCAACGGCGCGCCAGGCTCCGCGGCCAGGTCTTGCGCCATCGCTTCGATCTGCGCCGACAGCGCCGCACCGCCGGCAAAACGCTCCGGGTCGAGGGCGATGAAAAACGCGCCGAGCTGCCGCGGCTCGTCGATGGCCTCGAACATCGGCGGGATGTGCGGCCCGTACGGGTTGCCGAGCAGCGGCCCGCACAGCAGGTCGATCACCAGCGCCAGCGCATAGCCCTTGTGGCCGAAGGCACCACCGCCAAGCGGCACGACGGCAGCGGCCGCATCAGCATCGGTCGTCGGCGCGCCCTGTGCATCGACGGCCACATCCGGCGGCAGTGCATGGCCTTCGCGGCGCGCGTTGCGCACCCGGTTCCACGGGATCGATGTCGTTGCCATGTCCAGGCACAGCGGCTCACGCCCCTCGCGCGGAAAGCCGAACGACATCGGGTTGGTGCCGAAGAACGCCCGCTTGCCGCCATGCGGCACGGCCACGCTGTTGGCGTGGGTGAACGCCAACCCGACGCACCCTTCTCGCGCCGCGGCCCGCGTGTACAGGCCGATCGCGCCGCAATGCGAGGCGTTGCGCACCCCGACGGCGCCAACGCCCTGTTCGCGTGCGATCTGCACCGCTTCGGTCATCGCACGGTGCGCGATGACGATGCCTTGGCCCTGGTCAGCGTGCACCAGTGCCGTGGCCGGGCCGGTGCGTTCGATCTGCACATGCGGTCGTGCCTTGATCGTTCCATTCGCCAGGCGATTGAGGTAGTGCGGCAGCAAGGCCACACCATGCGAGTCGATGCCCCACAAGCTGGTCTGGACGAGGCTCGTCGCCAAAAGTGACGCGTCGTCGTCCGTCATGCCTGCCGTGGCAAAGCAGCGCGTCGCCCACGCCCGCAGCGT
>JANOEG010000011.1:0-3268 GCA_031413095.1 Burkholderiales bacterium
GCGCGCTTCGCGCCCGCCGCGCCCAGGCGGCAGCAAAGGGCTCGCCCGCCTTGTCGGCAGCGGCCTGCGTGGCCACACGCAGGCGGGCGGTGTCGAACGGCCCCGGCAGCAGGTTGTTGATCGTGACGCCACGCGCTGCGATGTCACTGCGCGCCAACCCGGCGACAAACCCGGTGAGGCCCGAGCGCGCCCCATTCGACAAACCGAGTGTGCCGATCGGCGCCTTCACCGCGCCCGAGGTGATGTTGACGATGCGGCCGAAGCCGCGCTCGGCCATCTTGTCCACCGTGGCCTTCATCAGCTCGATCGGCGTCAGCATGTTGGCGTCGATCGCGGCGATCCACGCATTGCGGTCCCAGTCGCGAAAGTCTCCCGGCGGCGGGCCGCCGGCGTTGTTGACGAGGATGTCCACCTGCGGGCACGCCGCCAGCGCTGCGGCGCGGCCCTCGGCCGTCGAGATGTCGCCCGCCACCGCAATCACCTTCACGGCAGGGTTCAACGTTCGCAGTTCACGCGCCGTCGCTTCGAGCGCCTCGGCGCCGCGTGCGGTGATGACGACGTTGACGCCCTCGCCCACCAGCGCCTGCGCGCAGCCTTTGCCCAGCCCCTTGCTCGCCGCGCAGACGAGCGCCCATTTGCCTGTTATCCCGAGATTCATTCAGTGCCTCCATTTCGCGAGCAGCCACACGCCCGCCAAGACCAAGACCGTACCCACCACCACCCAGCCGGTGAACGGCTCACCCAACAAGACCACGCCAAGCAGGATCGTGCTCATCGGCCCGACCATGCCGCATTGCGCAGCCAGCGGCGCGCCGATGCGCTCGATGGCCATCATCACCATCACGACTGGCGCAAACGTCGTCACCACGGCATTGATCAGCGACAGCCAGATGACGGCTTCAGGCACCAGCGCCGCCGACGGTGAACGCAGCACGAAGAGTTGGGCAATCGCGAACACGCAGGCCACGCTCGTCGCCGCGCCGGTCAGGCGCAACGCGCCAATGCGCCGCACCACTTCACCGCTGGCCACCAGGTACACCGCATAGGACAAGGCGCTGGCGAACACCAGCGCGGCGCCGAGCGCCACATTGGCGCCTTCGAACTTCAACTCGTGGCTGAAGACGACCAGCACACCCGCATAGCTCAACACCAGAGCCACCATCTGCCGAGGCGACACGCGCACGCGCAGCCACAGCATCGACAACAACAGCACGAGGGTCGGGTTCAAATACAGGATCAGCCGCTCAAGGCTCGCAGTGATGTACTGCAAGCCCATGAAGTCGAGCATGCTGGCCAGGTAATAGCCGCAAAAACCAAGGCCGATGATGGCCAACCAATCGCGCCGCGTGAATGCTGGCTTGCCGCGGCCGGCCCACCAGGCCAGCGCAAGGAACAACGGCAAAGCGAGCAGCATGCGCCAGAACAATACCTGCACGGCATCGACGCCATGCCGGTACATCAGCTTGGCCAGGATGGCCTTGCCGGAGAACGCGATCGCGCCTGCCGTGGCCAGCGCAATGCCGGACCACAACGGCTTGGCCGCAGCCGCCGCGTTCAGCGCGTTCAATAGGCCCCAGCGACGTGCTTGTTGCCGTTGGCCTTGAAGCGCTCGATCGAACGCTTCAGCTCGGCCTGTTCTTCGCATGGACCCGCGCAAACGCGCACGAGTTCGGCCAGACGCTGCTCGGCGCGCGGCAACTCGCCCTTCATCAGGTACAGCTCGCCCGAGTACTCGAGCGCGCCGCGGTGCGCAGGCGCGATCTTCAGTGCGGCGTCGTAGTAACGCTCGGCCGCGGGCAGGTCGGGCGGGACGAGCTTGCGGTGGGTAAAGCCCATCAGGTTGTTCCAGTCGACGTTGCGCGTGTCGTTGACCTTCTTCAGCTCGGCCACCGCATCGGCCCAGCGTGCGGCCTTGATGTGGGCGCGCGCGGCGCCGAGCTTGTCCGGCGCCGCGGCGGTGGTGGCCGCAGGGGCGGTGTCGGTCGTGTCCACGGCCAGGGCCGTCGCGCAGGCCAGCAGCAGGGTCAACGGCAGCAACGAGAGCTTGTTCATCGGGGACCTCCTTGGCGACAAGCCGCCATCATCCCCGATCGCGCGGCGGTCTGCGTTGCAGGCACCAATGCGACTCGATCTGGGTGAAGCCGACCAAGCGGTAGATGCCGATAGCCACGTCATGCGGGTCGGCGCACATGACCAGCGCTGCAAGCCGAGCGTGTCGAAAGCGTGGCGACATACGTGGTGCACCAGCGCGCGGCACAGACCGCGGCGGCGCCACTCGCTCTGCGTCTCGACGTACTGAAAGCGGCCCAGGACACCGTCGTGGATCAGACCGCAGTCAGCGGCGAGCACGTCGCCAACGATCGCACCGAACCACTGCGCGATGCCAACAGCCTGCATCTCTGCCGCGCGCTTCATGGCGCTATGGCGGAAGACGCGGTACCCGGCTTCCTCGAACGAGTCGTCTCGCGCTGCCACCTGGGCGTCGACAGCGAGGTCGATCTCACGTGGCAGGTCGAGCTTGCGCAGCAAGAGAGTTGGCGTGTCGCGCACGGTCGGCGCCGCAGCCAGACCGGCTCGTTCGAGCGTCAGCACCGCCGTGGCGTCGAACTCGTCGATGCCGGCGACGCGCCACGACGGCAAAGGCCCCGGCAACTGCTCGGCGTCGACACCGAAGGCCAGATGCGTCGACTCAGGTTGCCGGCTCGTGATCTCCTCGTCGAAGCGCCGCAGCCACCGCGCCAGGTCACTGTCAAGTGGCGGCGCGGGCAGGATCAGGCAGTTGCCCCAGTAATAGCTTGGGTTTGACGGCGAGCGCACCACGATGCAATCGTCTCGCTCAACGATCTCGCCGCCGAAGGCGCAGGCCAGTAAGTGCGAGCGCCAGCCGAGGCCGAGATCGGCCCGTTTCATGTTCAGAATCCCGCCGCCTGCCCGTCGCGCCGCGGATCGCTTGCGGCGACATAACCTTCCACGGCTGGATCACCCAGACGCCAGATGAACTGGCCGGCGCCGAAATCCATGTAGCTGTCGTCGAGGCCGACCAGCTTGTGGCCGAGGGCGCTCAGGCCTTCGACCGTGGCCGCCGGCATGTGGTGCTCGACGTTGATGTCCAAGCCTTCGTTGAAGCGCCAGCGCGGCGCGTCGCACGCTGCTTGCGGGTTCTGGCCGTGGCAGAGCATGCGCACGAGGGTCTGCAGGTGACCCTGCGGCTGCATGTTGCCGCCCATGACGCCGAAGCTCATCTGCGGCGCGCCGCCTTTGGTGAGGA
>JANOEG010000012.1:0-3607 GCA_031413095.1 Burkholderiales bacterium
GTCTCCAGCGGCGGGCCGATCTCGATGGCCGTGGGCCATGTGCTGGGCCTGCAGCCGGAGGCGGTGATCGAGCTGAACCTGCACCTGCGCAACAGCGCGGTCTGCGAGTTGCGGATGACGCCGAAGCGTTTGCACCTGATGACTTTCAACGCCCTGCCCCATCTGGACGGCCCGGAGCACGCGTCGTGGGTGACGCACGCCTGAGGTCGAAGGCCCGCGTCAGGACCAGACGAGGCGGCGCGGCGTACCGCCGCCGTCCCACTGCCACAGCGCGCCGTCGGTGGTGATCGCGATCGTCGCCGTATTGCCCGCAGCGACGGCGCTCAGGCGCTGCATGACGACTGCCGGTTCGATCGCGAAGCCCTCGCCCCAGGCCCACAGGCTGCCATCGGCGCGGATCGCCAGCGAGTGGCGTGAGCCGGTGGCGATCGCCGTTGCGCCGCTGAAGATCGGACCCCAGCGGTCGGCCTTGTCGCCCAGGCCGTGGTGCGACAGCGGGCCGAAGCGATTGCCGCCCGTGCCCATCACGGTGCCGTCGCGTTTCAAATGGATCGCGTGGCCGGTGTGCGCGCGCACGGCCACCGCGTCGTTGGCCGTGGCCACGAAACCGGGTGTGGCGGTGAGCTTGCCGTCGCCGTACTGGCCGCGATGCGCCAGGCCCTTGGCGAACAAAGTGCCGTCGCGGGTGATGTAGTAGTCGGCGCTGTCGCCGATGCAGGCGTCGGTGACACCGTCAGCCACGCGCACCGGCGCCGCGTTGTCCTGGCCGTACCACAGCACATCGCTGCGGTCGATCGCGAACCAGCCCGAGTCGCCGGCAGCGAAGCGCGCCACGCCTTGCATCAGCGTGCGCGCTGTGTCGGCCTGGTCGGTCCACGTGATGAGGCTGCCGTCGGCCAGCAACGCGAAGAATCCGTTCTTGCTGACCCCCACCTGCATCACGCCGCTGCGCAGCGCGCGTGGCGCCTCTCGGCCAACCCAGCCGTGGGCCACGCCACCGCGCAAGGTCATGTGGCGTTCGTAGTACGAGGCCAGCACGGCGCTCGAAGCGTCGGCCCGCAATGGCAGCGCGGCGCTCATCAGCAGGCTCCCCAGGCAGGTGCGGCGGCTGATGTGGACATCGTGCACGCGCTCAGCGTCCGATAGAGAACAGGCGCGCGTTGTTGACCGCATAGACGCGGCCGTCGGCGCCGATCGCCGTCGGCGTGTACGACTGCGCGTAGCCGTTGTTCAAGCGGATGCGCTCGGACAGGGTGTTGCTCGGCAGGTGCCAGCGGTAGAGATAACCGTCTTCGCTGTTCATCAGCACCGAGCTGGTTTGCGGATCGACCGCGGCCGTGTTGATGCACCACTCCTTGACGCCGCCCGTGTAGTACGGGTCCGCCGTCGGACCGAGCACGGTGATGACCTCGCGCATCACCAGCGCGCTGGAGAAGCGATCGGCTTGCGTCGCATTCGGGTCGACGATGGCCACGCGGTGCTGCCCATCGCCCGTACCGACGCCGCCATAGCTGTTGTACTTGAGCGCCAGCAGGTAGCCCGAGGTGCCGCTGTACTGCGGCACGATCTCGCGCGGCACGATCGACACCGTGTTGTCCCAGCCGAAGCCACCCGGCGTCTTCGGCTGCGCGAGGCTCGCATCGAAGTGCAGCAGCCAGCCGCGAAAGTTGTGCGACGGCACGTTCGCTTCGAGCACGCCGATGTAGACGTCGCCATCAGGCCCGACAGTCGGTGACGATGAGGCGTTGTCGTTGACCCAGGCCGCGCTGCCCGCGAGCGGATCGATCAGCAGGACGCTCGCACGTGCGGCCAGCGTGTCGGCATCGAGCGCCAACAAGCGACCCGCGGCACGCGCGCCGGAGCCGTTGACGACGACATACAGCGTGCGCTCGTCGTTCGACAACGCGGGCGCACTGTTGGTCGCCGTCTTGACCATCGCCGCATCGCTGGCAACGCTTGACACCGCGACCCAGCGCGCGCTGCCGTCGGCAGCAAGGCGCCCAATGCCGCCGGCCAGCCCGAGCGGGTTGCTGCCGGTGACAGTGAAGCCGAAGAACACATTGCCCGCGCTGTCGCAGGTCAGCGGCGTGTTGATGAACACCGTGCCGTCGTAGCTTGCCGGGTCGGCGGCGTACACGGCCTCACCGTAGAAGACCAGCGTGCGCAGCGCGCCGGTCGCGGCATCCGCGCTCGCGCGTTCGAGCACGCGCCCACCGGAGGCGGGCACGAGCACGCGGCGATCGGGCGTCAGCACCGGGTTGAAGCTCGGCACCCAGTTGTGCGGCGGCAGCCGGTAGCTGCTGTCCTGCGTCCACAGCAGGTTGCCGTTGGTGCCGATGCGCGCCTCGACCCGAAAACCTCCCGCCGAGCCGGTCTTCACCGGCACGATCACCGTGTTCTGCCGCGTGATCAGCGGCGAGCCGTAGTGCACGAGCAGCGCACCGTTGTTGCTGTACGGCGGCGCCAGATCGACCGGCGTGCTCCACCAGATCGTCGTCAGAGCCTGCGCAGCGATCTCGCCCAAGGCCGTGTGCTGCGGATTGCGCGCAAAGCCGAACCAGGCCGGGCCGTCCACCGGCACCACAGGCGGGGACGGTGGCGGAGGCGGCGGCAGGTCGGGATCACCGCCACCCCCACCGCCGCCACAGGCAGCGAGCGTGAACAGCGAACCCAGCAGCGCCGTGCGGCGCGTGACGATGTCGGGCGGCTTGACCATGACAGCGGCAGTGTGCCGCAACTCGCGCCTGCTCAGGTGGCCTGCATCGTGTCGAGCGCAGCCACGGCCTGCGCAGCGAGGAGCACGTTGTCGAGCAGCGGCACCTGCAGCTTCGCTTGCAGCGTTGCCGCCAAGCCGCCCAGTGCCGCACCGCCCAGCACGATGCACTCAGCGCCGTCGTCGATGCCGCGCTGCGCCGCGGCCAGCAGCACGTCGCTCGCACTTGCTGGATCGGCGGCGATCTGCGCACCGGTCAGCTCGATGGTGTGGATGCCAACCAATCGCGCGTCGAGCTGGTGCGCGCGTGCGAAGCGCGCCAGCATCGGGCCCCACGCGCGGCCGCCGGTGACGACGGCAAAACGGCCACGCCGTGCGGCGGATTCGAAACTCGCCTGCGCCAGACCGACCACTGGCACGGCCGCACGTTCACGCAGCGCGAGCAGCCCCGGGTCGCCGAAGCAGGCCACGAGCACAGCGTCATGTCCATCAAAGTGGGCGTCGTAGGCGTCGAGCACCGCGTGCGACGCCACTGCGTAGCTGACCTCGTCGGCGATGTAGGGCGCGCCGAAGCGGCTGTTCACGCCCTGCCACTGCGCGGCAGGCTGCGCACCGCGACAGATGGCGACCACGCTGTCGGTGACCGAGGCGGTGGTGTTCGGGTTGATGACGAGGCAGATTTCACGACAGCGCCAGCGTGCATGTCAGCCAAACGACACGCGCGGCAACCACAGCGCGATCTCGGGCACATGGATCAGGATCGCCGTCATGACCAGCATCGTGATGAAGAACGGAATCGTGCCCTGGAAGACCTCGGCGATCGTGCCCTCGCCGCGCACACCCTGGATCACGTACAGCGTCATGCCCACCGGCGGGCTGATCAGCGAGATCTCG
>JANOEG010000013.1:0-9407 GCA_031413095.1 Burkholderiales bacterium
CGCGCCGATCGGCTGCTGCGTGATGAAGGGCGGCCCGGAACTGCTCGGGTTCCCCACAAACCGCACTTCCGATAATCCGACCAACCGACGCTATCTCGCACCAAAAAACAGCAGTCGCAGCACCCAAGAGTGGCAGGCCGCCGACGCCAAGCATTTCCTGCACCCGTTCACCGACTTCCAGGCGCTGGCCAGGAAGGGCTCGCGTGTCATCACGCGCGCCGACAACATCTACCTCTGGGACAGCGACGGCAACAAAATCCTCGACGCAATGAGCGGCCTGTGGTGCGTCAACGTCGGCTACGGCCAGCGCGCATTGATCGACGCGGCCACGAAGCAGCTCGAAACCCTGCCTTTCTACAACGCCTTCTTCCAGACTGCGACACCACCGGCGATCGAACTTGCCGAGCTGCTCGCCGAAGTGAGCCCACCGCACTTCCAGCACGTCTTTTTCGCCGGCTCGGGCTCGGAGGGCAACGACACGGTCGTGCGCATGGTGCGCCGCTATTGGGACATCCTGGGGCAGCCGCAGCGCAGCGTCATCATCAGCCGATGGAACGGCTACCACGGCAGCACAATGGCCGGCGCGTCGCTCGGCGGCATGAAGGGCATGCACGAACAAGGCGGCCTGCCGATCCCCGGCATCGTGCACATCGACCAGCCGTACTGGTTCGAGAACGGCGCCGGCATGACGCGAGACGAGTTCGGCATCGCCTGCGCGCGCCAGCTTGAAGCCAAGATCAAGGAACTCGGGCCCGACAAGGTGGCCGCCTTCATCGGCGAGCCGATCCAGGGGGCTGGCGGCGTCATCATCCCGCCGCCGACGTACTGGCCCGAAATCCAGCGCATCTGCGACCAGTACGGCATCCTGCTTGTGTCCGACGAGGTCATCACGGGTTTCGGCCGCACCGGGCGCTGGTTCGGCTGCGAAACCATGGGCACGAAGCCCGACCTGATGACCTTTGCCAAGGGCGTGACCAGTGGCTACATCCCGCTCGGCGGCGTGATGGTCGGCGACCGTGTGGCCAAGGTGCTGATCGAGCAAGGTGGCGAGTTCAACCACGGCTACACCTACTCGGGCCACCCGGTGGCGTGCGCCGTGGCGCTGGCCAACATCAAGCTGGTCCGTGAGCTGGGCCTGGTCGAGCGCGTGCGCGACGACGTCGGGCCGTACCTGGCGCAGGCCTATGCGCAACTGGCCGAGCACCCGCTCGTCGGTGAGGCGCAGACTACCGGCCTGATGGCGGCGCTGCTGCTCGTCAAGGACAAGTCCGGCCGCGGGACACCTTTCCCGCCCGAGCGCGAGATCGGCATGCTCTGCCGTGGCCACTGCTTCCGCGAAGGCTTGATCATGCGTGCCGTTGGCGACCGCATGATCATCGCGCCGCCGCTGGTCATCACGCGCACGCAGATCGACGAGATGGTGGCGCTGATCCGGCGCTGCCTCGACCTGACGCTAGCCGATGTTCGCAGGAACGGTTGGGACCGTTGAGGCCGCAGCACCGGGCGTTCACCCCAATACGTTCTTCGTCTTGCAAATCTAGACTCTTTCGTTGACGCCTCTCCATCACTCCCTCGCCTCAAAGGACTTCGCATCATGGTGATCAAAGCGCTCTCCCGACTGATCGTCGCTGCCGTGGCATTCGCATCGACCGCCGCGTTCGCCCAGGAGGAGAAAGTTCTCAACATCTACAACTGGTCCGACTACATCGGCGAAGACCTGATCAAGAAGTTCGAGGCCGAAACCGGCATCAAGGTCCGCTACGACAACTTCGACAACAACGAGATCGTTCACGCCAAACTCGTTGCTGGCAAGACGGGCTACGACATCATCGTGCCGTCGTCGAACTGGGCCAAGCTGCAGATCGACGGCGGCCTTCTGCAAAAGCTCGACAAGTCGAAAATTCCGAACCTGAAGAACATCGACCCGGCGATCAACGCCCAACTGTCCAAGATGGACCCGGGCAACGACTACCTCGTTGATTGGCTGTGGGGCTTCACCACCGTCGGCATCAACGTCGACAAGGTCAAGGCCGCGCTGGGCAGCACGCCGATGCCGGCCAACGTGTGGGAACTGGTCTTCAACCCGGAATACATCAGCAAGATGAAGGGCTGCGGCGTGTCGTTCCTCGACTCGGCCACTGAAGTGATTCCTGCGGCGCTGCATTACCTGGGCAAGCCGCCGTTCTCGAAGAATCCGAGCGACTACACCGCCGCGGCCAACGTGCTCAAGGCCGTGCGCCCGCATGTCACGCTGTTCAGCTCGTCGGGCTACATCAACGACATGGCCAACGGCTCGATCTGTCTGTCTCTCGGCTGGTCGGGTGACCACAACATCGCGCGCCAGCGTGCCATCGACGGCAAGACCGGGCAGAACATCCAAGCCCTGATCCCCGCCAACGGCGGCCTGCTGTTCTTCGACACGATGGTCATTCCGGCCGATGCGGCCCGCCCCGGCAACGCGCACAAGTTCATCGACTTCATGCTGCGCCCGGAAAACGCCGGCGCGAACACGAACAAGGTCTTCTACCCGAACGCCGTGACGGAGTCGAAGAAGCACATCCGTCCTGAAGTCGCCAACAACCCGACCGTGTTCTTGACGGCGGGCGACATGGCCAAGATGGTGCCGCCCGATGCGCTGAACAATGACCTGCGCCGGCTGATGACGCGCACCTACACGTCGTTCAAGACAGGTTTGTGATGGCAGTGGACGCGTCACGGCCGTCCTACCTTCGCATCGAAGGGCTGACGAAAGACTTCGACGGCTACAAGGCGGTCAACAACGTCAGCCTCGACATCGCCAAGGGCGAAATTTTTGCGCTGCTCGGTTCGTCGGGCTGCGGCAAGAGCACGCTGCTGCGCATGCTGGCCGGGTTCGAGCCGCCGACCTCCGGGCGCATCTTGCTCGACGGCAAGGACATGGCCGCGCTGCCGCCCTACGAGCGGCCGGTGAACATGATGTTCCAGAGCTACGCGCTGTTCCCGCATCTCTCGGTTGAAGAGAACATTGCCTTCGGCTTGAAGCGCGACGGCATGGCCGGCGCCAAAGTGGCCGAGCGCGTCGAAGCGATGTTGAAGTTGGTGCAGCTCGTCAAATTCGCCAAGCGCAAACCGCATCAGCTCTCCGGCGGCCAGCAGCAGCGCGTGGCCTTGGCGCGAAGCCTGGCCAAGCAGCCGCAGATGCTGCTGCTCGACGAGCCGCTGGGCGCGCTCGACAAGAAGCTGCGCGAAGAAACACAGATCGAACTGGTCAACATCATCGAGCAGGTGGGCGTGACCTGCGTCATGGTCACGCACGATCAGGAAGAAGCGATGACGATGGCCTCTCGCATTGCCGTGATGAGCGAAGGCCGCTTCCTGCAAGTCGGCGCACCGGCCGACATTTACGAAACACCCGCCACGCGCTTCGTGGCCGACTTCATCGGCAACGTTAACCTGATGGACGGCACGCTCGACGTCGATGCAGAAGGCCACTGCGAGATCGGCTGCGCCGACGTGAAGCACTACATCGGCCACGGCATCACCGGAAGTGTTGGCATGCCGGTGTCCGTGGCGATCCGACCTGAGAAGATCAAGCTGCGCCGCACCACGCCGGAAGATCCGAAGTTCAATGCGGTCAAGGCCAAGGTGCGTGAGATGTCGTACTTCGGCAGCTTCACGGTCTTCCACCTCACGCTGCCCAGCGGCGCGTCATTGAAGGTGAGCCAAGCCAACGTCGATCGGCATCCGGAAGATCGCTTGACCTGGGGCGACGAGGCGTGGGCCTCGTGGGATCCTTGGGCGCAGGTGGTGCTCACCCAATGAGAACGGTGCAGCGCTTCTGGGCGTGGCTCCTGCGCGGCCGCACCGCCGTCATCGGCCTGCCTTACCTGTGGCTGGTGCTGTTCTTTCTGGTGCCGTTTCTCGTGCTCGCGCAGATCAGCATCGCCGAGATGGGCACCGTGCGGCCGAACAGCCTCACGTCCATCAAGGACGGCGTGTTGACGCTGTCGCTCAAGTTCTCCAACTATGTCTTCCTGGCGTCGGACGCGCTGTACTACAAGACCTATCTGGCGAGCCTGAAGTACGCGTTCTGGACGACGCTGCTGTGCCTGCTCATCGGCTATCCGTTCGCCTACTTCATGGCGCGCGCCAAGCCGTCGGCGCAGCCCGCGCTGCTGATGCTCGTCATGCTGCCGTTCTGGACCTCGTTCCTGCTGCGCGTGTACGCGTGGAAGGGGCTGCTCACGACCGACGGCTGGGTGGCCAACGTGATCATCGGCCTCGGCCTGGACAAACTGCTGCTCTGGGCCGACCTCATCACGGTACCCGGCAAGCTGATGAACACACCGTTCTCGCTCGTGCTCGGCATGGTCTACACCTACTTGCCGTTCATGATCCTGCCGCTGTTTGGCAACCTGTCGAAGATGGATCTGCGGCTGCTCGAAGCCGCACAAGACCTCGGCGCATCGCCGTGGGTCGCGTTCTGGAAGATCACGGTGCCGCTGTCCAAGGCCGGCATCATCGCCGGCTCGATGCTGGTCTTCATCCCCACCGTCGGTGAGTACGTCATTCCTGAACTGCTCGGTGGCCCTGAAACGCTGATGACCGGCAGCGTCGTCTGGAGTGAGTTCTTCTCCAACAACGATTGGCCGCTGGCCTCGTCGCTGGCGGTGACGATGATTCTGTTGATCCTGGTGCCGCTGGCGATCTTCAACAAGTACCAGGCCGAGTCGCAGGAGACGCGCCGATGAAAACCGGTCTGTTCGGCAAAGCCTGGCTGCTCGGCGGCTACGCCTTCCTGTACCTGCCGATCGTTGCGCTCGTCATCTTCTCGTTCAACGATTCGCAACTGCCGAACGTCTGGCGCGGCTTCACGCTCAAGTGGTACGCCGCACTCGTTGACGACACAGAAATCCTGCACGGCTTCTGGATCAGCTTGAAGATCGCCTTCTTCACCGCTTGCGGCTCGGTCGTGCTCGGCACGTTGGCCGCTTTTGCGCTCGTCAAGTACCGGCGCTTCAAGGGCCGCACGCTGTTTTCCGGCATGGTCAACGCGCCGCTGGTGATGCCCGAGGTCGTGGTCGGCCTGTCGCTGCTGCTGATGCTGGTCAGCGTGCAGAACGCCATCGGCTTCCCGGAAAAAGGCGCACTGACCATCTGGATCGGCCACCTGCTGCTCGGCATGGCCTATGCCACCGTCGTCATCCAGGCGCGGCTGCAGGACCTGAATCCGCAGCTCGAAGAAGCCGCGATGGACCTCGGTGCGCGCCCGCACCAGGTGTTCTGGCTGGTCACGCTGCCGATGATCGCGCAGTCGCTGGCCTCGGCATGGTTGCTCACGTTCACGATCTCGCTCGACGATGTGGTGCTCTCGGCCTTTCTCACCGGCCCCGGCGCCACGACGATGCCGCTCGTCATCTTCTCGCGCGCCAAGCTCGGCCTGAACCCGAGTGTCAATGCGGTGGCGACGATCATCGTCGTCATCGTGGCGATGGGCGTCGTCGCGGCCAGCTATCTCATCGCCCGCACCGAGCGCCGACGCCAACAAGAACTCGCCGCCGCATTCCGCCACTGAAATCAACCCACGACAACAAGAGGAAGTCCCCATGAAAAACACGCTGCGCCTCACCCTCCTTGCTGCGGCTCTGTCCGGCGCGTTTCCTGCCTTCGCGCAAAGCAACACCGAAGTGCTCAACGAGCTGAAGGCGCTGCGCGACCGCGTGGCCGACCTGGAGCGCAAGCTGCAAGCCGCAGAAGGCGCCAAGCCCAAAGAAGGCCAGTGGGGCATGACGCCCGAGCAAGCGCGTGAGTTGAGTCGCGTCACGGTGAAGACCGAAGCGATGGAAGACAGCCGCGACGCCGCTGGCTTCAAAGGCTTGAAGATCAGCGGCTACATGGACCCGACCTTCATCTACAACAAGAACCAGAACCAATCCGGCTTCCAGTTCCTGAACGCTGTTGGCGACGACGGCTACAACTACGACAACTCCTACTTCGGCGCTGCGGTGATCGATTTCCAGAAGGAAACCGACTCCGGCGTCAAGTGGCGCCTGACGCTGGCGCCGAACCGCGGCGTCGGCGCCGTCTTCGACGGTCAGTCGCCGGTGCACGAAGCCAGCGTCTCGATCCCGCTCGGCTCGTTGCAGCGCCGCTTGCTGGTGGGCCAGGTGCCCGACTGGTCGGGCTATGAATACCTGCCTGCCACGCAGAACAAGCTGATCACGCACAACCTGCTGTTCGACTTCACGCTGCCCACAGCCTACACCGGCGTCGGCATGGAAGTGACCGAGGGCAAGTGGATCGTCAAGGGCATGCTCAACAACATGAACGCCAGCCGCAAGGCCAGCGGCAACACCACACCTGCATTGGCCTACCGCGTGGACTACTCGCGCGGCGAGTACCAGGGCTTCGGCTTTGCCGGTGTGCACGGCAAGGGCACCAACTTCGCCGACCCCGACGGCCGCGATTCGCGCCTCGACCTGTTCGAACTCGACGGCTACTTCATCCGCGGCGACGTCACGGTGCAGGGCCAGGTCAGCTACGGCCGGCAGAAGAGAGCGGCGATCACGCCCGACGCCACCACCGGCGCGCTGCGCAATGCGAGCTGGATGGGCCTGTCGGTTCTCGGTGCCTACAAGTTCACGCCGCGCTTCGAGGGCATCGCACGCTTCGACCATGTGCGCAACCGCAAGAACGGCGGCGGACTGCTCGGCTTCACCGCAGGCGACGGCCGCAACGGCATCGGCCCCGACGGCAATCTCGGCTGTGATCCGGCCGACCTGCTGAGCCTCGTGCCCGAGTGCAGCCGCGGCGCCGACCGCAGCGCACTCAGCTTTGGCCTGGCTTACCTGTTCGACAGCAGCACCACGTTCAAGGCCGAGTACCGACTTGACCGCGCCAACCTGCCGGTGTTCGAGGTCGTGAAGGACGGCGCGTTCAAGAAGACCAACCAGATCTTCGGCGCGTCGGTGCTGGTGAGCTTCTGATCGCGTGGAAGCAAGGAGCGTGACGATGAACCGCACTCGAATCGGCATTGTGGCGGCGCTGCTGGCGATGGCGCAAGGCGGCGCACAGGCCGGTGAGGTGTACGCCGGCATCGGCTTTCCTGGCGCCATGCTCGGCTTTGCGCAGCCACTGGACAGCCGCTTCACGGTGCGTGCCGACGTGGCCACGCTGGGCAGCCGCCGCGAAAACTTCACCGAAGAAGGCATCCGCTACCGTGGCAAGTCGCGCATCGCGCGCACCGGGCTGTTCGCCGACTGGTTTCCCTTCGGCGGCAGCTTTCGCGGCAGTGTCGGCGTGACCTTCAACGATCACAAAATCGATCTCTCGGCGACTGGCTCCGGTGGCACGTTGACCATCGGCGACACCACCTACGTCACCACCGCTGACGACCGCTTCGATGTGCGCGTCAAGTTCCCCTCCACCACGCCCTACCTCGGCGTCGGCTGGGGTCATCAGCAAGCCGAGCGCGGGCTGCGCTTCGCGGCCGACCTCGGCGTGTCCATCGGCCGCGCGAAGGTAAGCACGCGAGTTTCCGGCGCGCTCGCCGGCCAGGTGTCGCAGCAGGACATCGACCGCGAGACCGCCGAACTGCGCGAAGGCGTCGGCCATGTGCGCGTGATGCCGCAGGCCACGGTGGCCATCGGCTACAGCTTCTGATGGGTGCTCCTGTCGTGAGCGGCATCGATTGGACGGCACGCGCACGAGAGGTCCGCTTCGACGGCCGGGCGCTGATCGACGGCACGCGCCGCGACGCGGTCGCCGGGCAAACTTTCGTCAAGACCTCACCCATCGACGGCCGCACGCTCGGGCCCGTGGCGCGATGTGGCGAGGCCGATGTGGATGCCGCGGTGAAGAGCGCTCGCGCCGCGTTCAACGACGGCCGCTGGGCCGGCAAGCCACCGGCGGTGCGCAAAAAGCTGCTGCAAGCCTTTGCCGCCAAAATCCTCGGCGCGAAGGAAGAGCTGGCGCTGCTCGAAACGCTCGACATGGGCAAGCCGATCCAGTACTCGCTGGCGGTCGATGTGCCGTCCACCGCGCGCACGATCGCGTGGTATGCCGAGGCCATCGACAAGGTGTACGACGAGATTGCGCCGACGCCCGCCAACGCGCTCGCGCTGATCACGCGCGAGCCGATGGGCGTGATCGGCGTCGTCGTGCCCTGGAACTACCCGATGATCATGGCGGCGTGGAAGCTGGGGCCGGCGCTGGCCACGGGAAACTCCGTCGTGTTGAAGCCAAGCGAAAAGTCACCCTACACGGCGCTGCGCTTGGCCGAGCTGGCCCTCGAAGCCGGCATCCCGCCGGGGGTCTTCAACGTCGTGCCCGGCCACGGCGGCGAGGCCGGCGAAGCGCTGGCGCTGCACATGGACGTCGATGCCATCGGCTTCACCGGCAGCACGCGTGTCGGCCGAAAGATGCTCGAGTACGCCGGCCGCAGCAACTTGAAGCGCGTTTACAACGAACTCGGCGGCAAGAGCGCGTTCGTCGTCTTCGACGACTTTGCTAACGTCGAACGTGCCGCCAAGACCGCCGCCGGCAGCATGTTCTTCAACCAAGGCGAGAGCTGCAACGCGCCGTCGCGTGTGCTCGTGCATGAGAGCGTGGCCGAACGTTTTGTCGAGATCGTTGCCGCCGAAGCGCCGAAGTACCGCGCCGCCGATCCGCTCGATGCCAAGACCGAGATGGGCGCGCTGGTCGATGAAGGCCAGCTGCGCAACGTCATGAGCTTCATCGACGCCGGAAAAAAAGAAGGTGCGCGCACCGTCACCGGCGGCACGCGGGCGCGCGAGTCCAGCGGCGGTTTTTATGTCGAGCCGACGCTGTTCGACCGCGTCGACAACAGCATGACGATCGCGCGCGAGGAGATTTTCGGACCGGTGATGAGCGTCATTCGCTTCAAGACCGAAGCCGAAGCGGTTGCGCTCGCCAACGCGTCGGCGTATGGTTTGCAAGCCAGCGTCTGGAGCGACAACATCAACCGCGCCCACCGCGTCGCCCGCTCGTTGCGTGCCGGCACCGTGCACGTCAACCAGTACGATGAAGACGACATGACCGTGCCCTTCGGCGGCTACAAACAGAGCGGCAACGGGCGCGACAAAAGCCTGCATGCCCTGGACAAGTACACCGAGCTGAAGACGACTTGGCTGCGCATCGATCCGGCGTAGCATCCGTTCGCCCTGAGCTTGTCGAAGGTCGCGCGTGGACTTCGATACCTCAGTCCGAACGGGTGTTGTGCCGTTCGGGCTGAGGTATCGAAGCCCCCGCGACGACAAGGAGCACCGCATGAACCACTCCAAGAACGAACACCTGATGGCCCGCAAGGCCGCGGCCACGCCACGCGGCGTTGGCGTGATGGGCACCTTCTTCGCCGAGCGCGCGCAAGGCGCCGAGCTGTGGGACGTGCAAGGCCAGCGCTACATCGA
>JANOEG010000014.1:0-12392 GCA_031413095.1 Burkholderiales bacterium
GCGCCGATCATCGCCCGGTACACCGGCTCGGGATACACGAGGTGCGGTTTGGCGGGGTCGATGGCAGGTTGTGGCACGGCCTCGGACGGGCGCTCGAACGCTGCGGGCGACGTAGGTGCCGCGCAAGGAGATGTTCAAGCAAGGCTTTCTCGACGTGCCCGAGATCGAGCGGCCGGAGTGGGGCGTGGAGTTCCGCGTCGACATCGAGGACTCTGACCGCGTGAAGGCGCTGTACGCGTCGCGCGGCTTCCAGTTCCCGCAGACCACCGACGTCAACAACTGGTACCTGGGCTTCAACTGGCTCGACCCGGTGATCGGCAAGGGCGACACGCCCGAGCAGCAGGTGAAGAACCGCAAGCTGCGTCAGGCGCTGTCGATCGCGATCGACTGGGAAGAGGGCTACGGCCGCATCTTCCGCAACAAGGGCGGCGATGCGGCGCACGGTCCGGTGCCGCTGGGCGTCTTCGGTTCGCGCGAGGGTCAGCCCGGCGGGCACAACCCGGTGACGCACAAGGTGGTCAACGGTCAGGTGGTGCGGCGCCCGATCGACGATGCGAAGCAGCTGCTCGTCGAAGCCGGCTACCCGAACGGCCGCGACGCCAAGAGCGGCCGGCCGCTGGTTTTGAACTACGACTACCAGCGCACGGCTACGCCCGAAATCAAGGCCGAGCTCGACTGGATGGTCAAGCAATTCGCCAAGATCGGCGTGCAGCTCGAAGTGCGCGCCACCGACTACAACCAGTTCCAGGAGAAAGTGCTCAAGGGCAAGCACCAGATTTTCTGGTGGGGCTGGCTCGGCGATTACCCGGACGCGGAGAACTTCCTGTTCCTCCTCTACGGGCCGAACAGCAAGTCACTGCACGAAGGCGAGAACGCCGCCAACTACGACAACCCCGAGTACGACAAGCTCTACCGGCAACTGCAGACCCTCGACGACGGTCCAGAGAAGCAGAAGGTGATCGACGAGATGGTCCGCATCGCGCGCGAGGACTCGCCTTGGGCCTGGGGCTACTGGCCCTATGTGGCCACCGCCAACCAGGCCTGGGTCCACAACGCCAAGCCCGGCATCATGATCCGTGACATGGGGCGCTATTACCGGCTCGACACCGCGCTGCGCACCCAGAAGCAGGCCGAGTGGAACAGCCCCGTCTGGTGGCCGATATTCGTGCTGGTTGCACTTGCTGCGGGGCTGGTCATGCTGGCGCGGCGCAGCTTCATGGCGCGCGAGCGCGCTACTGCACGCTCGACATCGTCGCCGGCCGCCGCCGCCGTCCGAGGCCTGTAGCCGATGCTCAACCACATCGTCCGACGTCTCGGCTACGGCTTGCTGATCCTGCTGGGTGTCAACCTGCTGACCTTCTTCCTGTTCTTCACCGTCAACACGCCCGACGACATGGCGCGGCTGAACATCGGCGGCAAGCGCGTGACGCAGGAGCAGATCGACAAGTGGAAGGCCGAGCGCGGGTACGACAAGCCGCTGTACTGGAACGCCAAGGAGGAGGGCGGCGCGCGGGCCACCAACACGATTTTCTGGGAGCGTTCGGTGTCGCTGTTCAAACTCGACTTCGGCCGCTCCGACGCGCGTCAGGCGGTGAACATCGGCCACGAGGTCAAGACGCGCATGTGGGTCAGCCTGCAGTTGGCGCTGCCGTTGTTCATCCTGCAGGTGATCGCCAGCACGGCGTTTGCGTTGATGCTGGTCTTCTTCCGCCACACGCGCGTCGATTTCTGGGGCGTGGTGCTGTGCGTGCTGATGTTATCGATCTCGTCGCTGTTCTACATCATCGTCGGCCAGTTCTTCTTCTCGCGGCTGTTCAGGCTGGTGCCTATCAATGGCTATGAACCCGGGCTCGACGCGGTGAAGTTCTTGATCCTGCCGATCGTGCTGTCGCTGCTGGCGCGTTTGGGCGGCGAAGCGCGGCTGTACCGGGCGCTGTTTCTCGAAGAAGTCGGCAAGGACTACGTTCGCACCGCGCGCGCCAAGGGCTTGGCCGAGCAGGTGGTGCTGTTCCGCCACGTGCTTCGCAACGCGCTGATCCCGATCATCACCAGCGCCGGTTCGTACCTGCCGTATGTGTTCCTCGGTAGCCTGGTGTTCGAGAGCTTCTTCGGCATTCCGGGCCTCGGCGCCTTCGTCATCGAAGCCATCACCGGGCAGGATTTCGCCATCGTGCGCACGATGGTTTTCCTGAGCGCGCTGCTCTACATCGCCAGTCAGGCGCTGATCGACATCGTCTACACCTGGGTCGATCCCCGGGTGAGATTGGCCTGACGGGCACATGGGCTTCAAGTTCGTCATTCTCTGGACCGACGTGGCGTTGTGGGCGATGTTCGCGGCGCTCGTCGGCTATGTAATTCATGTGCGCCGCGATGCCAACCTGCTGGCCACCTGGCGCAAGGTCGCGCACGATCACGCTGCCCTTTCTGCCGGCGTGGTGTTGCTGCTGTTCGCGCTGGTGACGATGCTCGACAGCGTGCACTTCAGACGCGCGCTGGCGCCCTCCGCGGGCAGCACCGCGGTTTTCTACGACACCAACACCGAATCGCTGCTCGACGTGGTGCTGTCGCGCCAGATCGGCATGCGCGAGACGACTTACTCCGCTCCCCTGGCCACGCACGGCCACACCAAGGAGTCGATCGAGGTCGATGGCCAATCGGTGCGCGACTTCCCGCGGCTCAAGCATGGTGGTGCGCACTTGAAGCAACCCGATCGTGAGTGGGCTCGCGATGTGATCGTGCGCGCGGTCGCCGGCGCGCTTGCTGGCGTGCTGGCGGCGGCACTGATGGCGTGGCTCGCGGGCAGCGCACTCAGGCGTGCGCACGGCGGTGTGGCTGCCGCGCTGCGCGACATTGCAGCGGACCGCACGACCTATCCGGTTCGCGCGATGCTGGCGACCCTCTTCGTGCTCTCGGTGCTGGGCGGTGTGGTGATCGCCCTGATGGGGCACTACCACGTGCTCGGCACCGACCGCACCGGCAACGACGTGCTCGTGCAGGCTTTGAAAAGCGTGCGCACGGCCTTCGTCATCGGCATGTTGTCCACCGTGGCCACGCTGCCGTTCGCGATCGTGCTCGGTGTGCTGGCGGGCTACTTCCGGGGCTGGGTCGATGAAGCCGTGCAGTACGCCTACACGACGCTGAGTTCGGTGCCCAACGTGCTGCTGATCGCCGCCTGCGTCCTGATGGTGCAGGTCTTCCTCGACAAGAACCCGGAGATGTTCGAGACCGGCGTCGAGCGCTCGGATCTGAAGATCTTCCTGCTCTGCGTGATTCTCGGCATCACCGGCTGGTCCACGTTGTGCCGATTGATCCGTGGCGAGACGCTGAAGCTGCGCGAACTCGACTACGTGCAAGCGGCCACCGCGTTCGGCGTCAGCCACGGGCGCATCATGTCGCGGCACATCGTGCCCAACGTCATGCACCTGGTGCTGATCACGACGGTGCTCGGCTTCTCCGACCTCATCCTCTACGAAGCGGTGCTGACGTACGTCGGCGTCGGCGTCGATCCGTCGATGAGTAGCTTCGGCGGCATGATCAATCTGGCGCGCAGCGAGATGAGCCGCGATCCGCTGGTCTGGTGGAGCTTCGCCGCGGCCTTCGGCTTCATGGTGACTTTGGTGCTGGCCGCCAACCTGTTCGCCGACGGCGTGCGCGATGCGTTCGATCCGCGGGCGCGCATGTTCCGCGCACGCCTTGGCATGAGGAAGCCGGCATGAGCGCCGCCCGGCCGCCCGAAAGCGCTCGTGCCGCAGCACGCAGCGCGAAGGTAATTCAGTGACCAGCATGCTGGAAGTTCACGACCTAGAGGTCGGCCTCGACAGCCAATCGGGCCTCGTTCGCGCGATCGACGGCTTGCGCTTGTCGATGAACCGCGGCGAGACCTTCGCGCTGGTCGGCGAGAGCGGCTGCGGCAAAAGCATGACGGCACTGGCGCTGATGCGGCTGCTGCCCGAAAACGGCCGCGTGCTCGCCGGCCGCGTCGAACTCGAGGGCACCGACACGCTCGGACTGTCGGAGCGGGCGATGCGCGATGTGCGCGGTGGCCGCATCGGCATGATCTTTCAGGAGCCGTCGACGAGCCTGAACCCGGTGATGCGCGTCGGCGAGCAGATCGTCGAGGCGATCGAGGCCCACACCGATCTGCGCGGCGAGGCGGCGCGTGCCAAGGCCATCGAGTGGCTGACGCGCGTCGGCATCCCGGAGCCCGAACGTCGCATCGACGAGTACCCGTTTCGCATGAGCGGTGGCCAGAAGCAGCGCGTCATGATTGCGATGACGCTGGCCACCGAGCCCGACTTCCTGGTTGCCGACGAGCCGACCACCGCGCTCGACGTGACGATCCAGAAGCAGATCCTGGACCTGCTGCGCGACCTGCAAAGAGAGCAGGGCATGGGCATGCTGCTGATCACGCATGACCTGGCCGTCGTCTCCGGCATGGCGCAGCGCGTGGCGCTGATGTACGCCGGGCAGATCGTCGAAGTGGCCACGGCGGCAGAGTTCTTCAGGGCGCCGAAACATCCCTATGCACAAGCTCTGCTGCGGGCGCTGCCCGACGCCGGTCGACGCGACGAGCCGCTGACAGCCATCGGCGGCACGGTGCCTGCGTTGACGCAGACGTTCACCGGCTGTCGGTTCGCGTCGCGGTGCGCGAGCGTGATGCCGCATTGCGACAGCACCTTGCCGACGCTCGATGCGCTGACGCCGATGCACAGTGTGCGCTGCCTGCTGTATGCAAAGGGCGCTTCGCAAACCCCAGTCGTTCCCGCGACCGTTCGCGCTGAGATTGCGAAGGACACGCTGCCCGTCGATGCGGTGCCGGGAAAGGCCTTCCTCGAAGTCAAAGACCTGCGCGTGCGTTTTCCGATTCGCAAAGGTTTCTTCCAGCGCACGGCGGGCTACTTCGATGCGGTCGCTGGCGTGTCGTTCGACATTCGCGCCGGCTCGACGCTGGCACTCGTCGGCGAATCCGGCTGCGGCAAGACGACCACGGGCAAAGCGATCGTGCAGTTGCTGCGCACGCAAGCTGTGATCGAAGGACAGGCGCTGCTGCAGGGGCGCAATCTCTTCGACCTCAACGACGACGCCTTGAAGACCGCGCGGCGCGACATCCAGATCATCTTCCAGGACCCGTATGCATCGCTGAACCCGCGCATGCGCGTCTTCGAAGTGCTCGAAGAGGGCCTGACTGCGCTGCGTCCCGACATGGATGCCGCTGCGCGCCGCTCGCGCCTTGAACAACTTGCCGACCAGGTGGGTCTGCGCCGAGAGTCGCTCGATCGCTATCCCCATGAGTTCAGCGGCGGCCAACGCCAGCGCATCGCCATTGCGCGTGCCCTGGCCGTGCAGCCCAAGTTGATCGTCTGCGACGAGCCCACCTCAGCACTCGACGTCAGCGTGCAGGCGCAGATCCTCAATCTGCTCAAGAGCCTGCAACGCGAGCTGGGCCTGTCTTACCTCTTCATCACGCACAACATCGGCGTCGTGGAGTACATCGCTGATGAGGTGGCTGTGATGCAGGCCGGCCGCATCGTCGAACAAGGTTCGAGCGATCAGGTGTTGGGCTCTCCGGCGCACGCTTACACCCGCACCCTCCTGGCTGCGGTGCCGCGCTTGCAGATGGCCGCCTGAGGCCGTTGGCTTTGTGTTGCACCGAGCCAACGCAAACGTGACAACGAGCTAGGGGCATGCCCCTAGGGCGCAGCCGCCTACGGGCACCGCCGAGGGTTGCGGCCGATGCGAAACAGTGCGCCGCGCCAGTGCTGAGGCTCATATGCGGGCGATAGCAGGGCGAAACGGCGGCACTCAGGACACTCTGGACGAGGTACGTGCCAACCGGCGTCTGGCCACTCCGGACTTTCCCGGGCCGGTACGCACGTGCGCGACAGTGACAATTCGCTTACATGCCCTGGAGACAGGTCACCGGTGGTTTACAAGACCGCCCGGCGACCGCTTTTCGGCAGGGTTCATCGATCAACCTATCTGTTCAGGAGTGTTCATGTTCAAGCGAACGAAAGTTAGCGCAGCCGCTGCTCTGGTTTTGGGTGGCCTCGCCGCCATCGCCGCGCAACCAGTGGTTGCGCAGGAGACGCAGCGCATCGAGATTACGGGCTCGGCAATTCGTCGCATTGCAGTCGAAGGCGCGCTGCCGGTGCAAGTGCTGAAGCAGGAAGACATTGCGCGGTCGGGTGCGACCAGCGTGACGGACTTGCTGCAGCGCTTGCCTGCAATCCAGGGCGGCTTCGGTGAGGCCTCGGCCGTCGGCAGTGGTGCCGCCTTCAACGGCGTGTCGATCCACAACATCGGCGATACGCGCACTCTCGTGCTCTTGAATGGCCGTCGTTTGGCGATGTACGGCGGTCAGTCGTTTACGGGCTTCGGTGCGGCCATCGACCTCAACTCAATTCCTGCCTCGTCCATCGAACGGATTGAGATCCTGACCGATGGTGCGTCCGCTCTGTATGGTGCGGATGCGATTGCCGGTGTCGTCAACTTCATCACGAAGCGCGACGTCACGGGTGGCGACGTGACCGTAGGCTACTCGGCGCCGAAGGGCGGCTCAACCGAGAAGCGAGTTTCTGGAACTGTCGGCTTCGGTTCTTTGGCCAAGGATGGCTTCAACGCGATGCTGACCCTATCTCACGACGAGCGCACCAAGCTCGACGCGGGGGATCGGAACTTCGGCAAGACCGGCAGGATCTTCTTTTCCCACAACGGTGTGAACTATCGCAAGCAGCAATTTTCTGCTAGCCCCATTCCCGCCAACGCTCTTGACGATCTTGACCAGCTGGTCAGTCCCTACTTGCTCACGAATGGAACCTGCCCGGAAAAGACCTTTCGGGTAACTGAGCCGTACAACGACGGGTCTGGATTGGTCGATGACTATTGCGGCTTCGACTTCGTGGGCGAGTTGGAAATCTTTCCTATCCGCGAGCGTGATTCCGCGATGTTCAGCCTGAACAAGAGTCTGGGTGGCAACCACCAATTGTTCCTCGACGGCGTGTATTCCAAGTCCAGTCTCGACTCGGCCATCGCTCCCGTTCCGGGCTCGATCTCGATTCCGGCTGGTACGCCGTTGCACGACCAGTATCTCCTGCCTGTGGGCATCACCGTAGACTCGTTGGCTTTCTATCGCCTGTACGACCTCGGCAAGCGCACGAACAGCGAGGTCAACAAGTTCACTGATCTCGCCCTCGGTGCCAAGGGCAACCTCGGAAGATTCGACTACAACGCTTCCTTGAGCACTTCGAAGAGTGACTCAAAAACGTCGATCGGCGGCTACCCGGGTGCTCTTGCGATCGGCCGCCTGCGCGCGAGCGGTCTATTGGATCCGTTTGTTGGCGCAGGTCAACAGAGCCAAGCAGGAAACGCTGCGATCGCGGCCACCAGCTACAACGGATACTGGGACGGTGGCGAGTCAACATTGAACTCTGCGCAAGTGCGTGCGACTACTGAGTTGGGCAACCTGGCAGGCGGGCCGATGGCTCTGGCGGTGGGTGTCAACTACGGCAAGGAGAAATTTCAGTCCAAGCCCAGTTTGTTCGCACAGGGCAAGCTGGCTGACCCGGTCGCCGGAACCTTGTGTGACCCGCTCTCGGCCGATCCGCTACTGGCGTGCGACCAGCGCTTCGGCGACGAGTCGGCGATCGTGTCCTACTCCGCTGATCGCAAGACGGCCGGTCTGTTCACGGAGCTGGCACTGCCAGTGACGAAGGCGCTGGAGTTGAGTGGCTCGGTACGCTACGACAAGTACAGCGATTTCGGTAATGCCACGACGGCCAAGGCGAGTTTCAAGTTCCAGCCTGCGCGCGAGTGGCTGTTCCGCGGTTCCGTCGGTACCGGGTTCCATGCACCGACGGTGCCACAGGTCAACGCAGTGCTTCAGCCGTTTGGTGTGACGAACGACAACTACACCTGCTCAGCCGGTTTGCAGGCCGTGGCTACGTCGCTCGGGGCAGAGTGCCAGACCGGCAACCGACAGTATGACGTGCTGGCTGGCGGCAATCCGAATCTTCAGCCGGAGAAGTCGAGGCAAGCCACGCTTGGCATGCGTTTCGAGCCAAGCACGGCGTTTTCTGCCGGGGTTGATCTCTGGCACGTTGCCATCCGAAACGCATTCGGCCAGCTCCCCGAAGCGGAGGTATTTGCCAATCCCGGTGCTTTCCTTGACTCCTGGGGCACGAAGACTGATACGGGCACGGGCGTGACCTACCTCGCCTTCAAAGCCGACAACCGCAACCTAGGTAAGTCCTATGCGACCGGTCTTGACTTCGATATCGTGGGCCGTGCCAAGGTGGCTGGATTCGGTGACCTGACGTCGCAACTCGCCTGGACCTACATGCTTCGCGAGGACGAACAGACCCAGAAGAACGGGCCGTACTACTCGGCCATCGGCAACTTCGCGGAGCTGAATTCCGTGACCTTCCGCTGGAAAGGTAAGTGGACCAACACGGTCCGCACGGGCAACTGGGCGCACACACTGGCAATGAATTTCCAGTCCGGCTACCGGGACTTTGCCACCGATGCCGAACGGCTTGACGCTGCCGGCAACGTGGTTGGGGTCGATGTCATCCGTCTGGACGTCCCGGCCCACTTCACGTTTGACTGGCAGACGGTCTGGAGCATGAACAAGAACCTGCAGTTCACGGCCGGTGTACTCAACGTGTTCGACGAGACACCTCCCCTGGCGATCTCGACGGGTGGCGACAATCGTGGCCAGCAGTTCGGCTACGACGATCGCTACTTCGACTCGCGCGGTCGCACCTTGTATGTGAACGCGAGTTATCGCTGGTAGACAAGGACCGTTTGAGGCAAAAGCCCGCTGTGCGCAGCGGGCTTTTTTGTTTCTAGCCTCCGCCGCTTGCCCGCCCGGCCTTGTGAAGCAAGCTGATGGTGTGGATGAGCACGCTCATTGCTGCACGCTCGACTGCAGTCAGCATCGGGTTCCAGCAATCCATCAACAGAATCAGACGCGGCTCGGTGGAGCGGTTCCAGGCTTCGTGCTGGAACGTGTCGTCGAACATCATCAATTCGCCTTCGCGCCAGGCGTGCTCGCCGGCGCCGATGATGTTGAGCGAGCAGTCCGGCGGCACAAGCAGAGGCAAGTGCATCACCGAGCGCACGTTTGTCACGCCGTAGTGCGGCCGGATGTGCGTGCCGGGTGCTAACAGCGAAAAACATATCTCAGGTGCGTGATCGGGGATCTGACAGAGCTCGATGGACTCGAGTGCCTTGCTCGTCACAGGACACTGCGCGTGGTGATCATCGAAGCGTTTGCCATGCCGAAAAAAGAAATACGCTTCCCAAGAAGGCTGTTGGCCGCCGAGGTAGTTGTCCATTCGGTCGCCCTTGCGCAAACGCACGAAGTTCTCGAAGCCGGCCGTATGCGCCAGCAGGCCCAGCGCTTCCTCGCGAATGGCCGGGAAGGCTGCAGACAGCACCGGAGCCCAAGGTTGCGTTCCGGAGTCCAGGTACGGCTGGCTAGGCAAATCAGGAAAGTAGAAAAAGCGGGGCCTTTGGCGCGGGTCGCTCGGCCGGCCGTCCCACTCGCGTAGATGAGCAGCGAGCGCCCGATCAACGCGCGACAGCTCTCCCGCGCCATGCTGCCTGCGCAGGAAGTCGTAGCAGCCGAAATAGATCTCGCGACGCCGCCGGCGAACCTGGGCGATGGCCTCCACCACGGCGTCAAGATGCGCCGGCGGCGTCGAGGGTGCATCGAGCCAGTTCCCCGCCAACTGGGCACGGGTGACGGCCTCGAAGCGCGCCAACAATGCCGGAATGTGCTGCCCGTCTTGCGCCCTCAAGTCGGCCAGTCGTAGCCAACCGAGTGCATCCGATGGGTCAGCCGTGATCGCGGCCTCCAACTCTTCAAGGGTCGACGTCTTCAAGTGGCTAGCAAACGGCAGATTGTGTGTCTACTTCGGCGCCAGCCGAATCGCCCCATCCAGCCGAATGACTTCGCCATTCAGCATGTCGTTCTCGACAATGTGCTTGACCAGCTTCGCGTAGTCCTGCGGCGTGCCGAGGCGCGACGGGAAGGGCACGCTGGCGGCAAGCGCGTCCTGGACTTCCTGCGGCATGCCAAACAGCATCGGCGTGCCGAAGATGCCGGGCGCGATCGTCATGTTGCGCACGCCGTTGCGAGCCAAGTCGCGCGCGATCGGCAAGGTCATGCCGACGACACCGCCTTTGCTCGCGGCATAGGCCGCCTGGCCGATCTGGCCGTCGTAGGCGGCCACGCTGGCCGTCGAGATCATCACGCCGCGCTCGCCGGTGGCTTCCGGCGCGTTCTTGCACATCGCTTCGGCGGCGACACGGATCATGTTGAAGCTGCCGATCAGGTTGATGCTGATCACTTTGGCGAACTGCGCCAGCGGATGAGCGCCTTCCTTGCCGACAGTCTTCGCGCCGATGGCGATGCCGGCGCAGTTGACCAGGCCCATGAGCTTGCCCATCGAGACGGCTTGGGAAACCGCCGCTTGTGCGTCGGCTTCCTGCGTGACGTCGCACTTGACGAAGGCGCCGCCGATCTCCTTGGCGAGAGCCTGGCCCTTGTCGGCCTGCACGTCGGCAACGACGACCTTGCCGCCTTCCCGGGCCAGCATGCGCGCCGTGCCTTCGCCCAGGCCTGAGGCGCTGCCGGTGACGATGAAGACCTTGCCTGCGATGTCCATGGGCGAACTCCTCTTCAGGTCAACGCGGCCAACGCGCGCGCTGTGATTTGATCCACCGTGCCCGAGCCATCGATCTTGCGGCAGCGCGGTGCGGCGGCGTCGCCGGAAGCAGACCACTTCGCGTAGTACGCGACCAGCGGCCGGGTCTGGCTCTGATAGACCTCGAGGCGCTTGCGCACGGTGTCGACCTTGTCGTCGTCGCGCTGGATCAGCGGCTCGCCGGTGGCGTCGTCCTTGCCGGCCACCTTCGGCGGGTTGAAGTTGACGTGATAGCTGCGGCCCGAGGCAATGTGGAACAACCGGCCACTCATGCGCTCGATGATGGCTTCGTCGGGCACGTCGATCTCGAGCACGGCGTCGAGCTTGACGCCCGCGGCCTTCATGGCTTCGGCCTGGGCGATCGTCCGCGGGAAGCCATCGAACAGGAAGCCGTTGGCGCAATCAGGCATGGCGATGCGCTCCTTGACCAATCCGATGATGATGTCATCCGACACCAGCGCGCCGGCATCCATCACCTTCTTCGCAGCCACGCCGAGCGGTGTGCCGGCCTTGACGGCGGCACGCAGCATGTCACCGGTGGAAACTTGCGGAATACCGTAGTGCTTGCACAGGAAGGCGGCCTGCGTGCCCTTGCCGGCGCCGGGCGCTCCCAACAGGATCAATCTCATTGCGTCCCCTCGCTCTGGTCTGTGATGTGGTCTTGCGAAATCAATTATCGCGGCTGGGCATACAAGTTCCTGACGCGCTGCAGGTCTTCAAGGGTATCTACGCCCGGCCCGGGGGCGCGCTCGGTGACATGCACCGCGATGCGCTCGCCGTGCCACAACACGCGCAACTGCTCCAGCGCTTCGGTGCGCTCCAACGGCGCCATCGGCAGTGTGGGGAAGCGGCGCAGGAAGCCTGCGCGGTAGGCATAGAGGCCGACGTGGCGCAAGGCCGCTGGATCCTGCGGCATTGCAGTGCTGCCTTTGGCGCTGCCGTCGCGCCACCACGGCAGTGGTGCGCGCGAAAAGAGCAGGGCGCGCGATTGCGCATCGAGCACGACCTTGACGACATTCGGGTTCAGGTAGTCGGCAAGGTCATGGATGGCGTGGGCGACGGTGGACATCACGCAGTCGCTTTGCTGGCCAAGCAATGCGGCGCAGGCATCGATCAGCGCGGGCTCGATCAGTGGCTCGTCGCCCTGCACGTTGACGACCACCGCGTCGTCAGCCAAGCCGAGCAGCGTGCAGGCTTCGGCCAAGCGGTCGCTGCCGCTGGCATGGTCGATGCGCGTCATCAGCGCACGCACGCCGTACTGCGCGCAGGCGTCCATGATCGAGTCGTGGTCTGTTGCCACGATGACTTCGCGCGCGCTCGACAGCGCTGCGCGCAGGGCGACGCGCACAACCATCGGGGCGCCACCGATGTCGGCCAGCGGTTTGTCCGGCAGGCGCGTCGAGGCCAGCCGCGCCGGAACGATGACAGTGAAGGTCATGGTGTGCGCCGGGCCGCCCCAAGCACACGGTCGCCCCCTCGGGGGGTCGTGAACGCAGTGGGCTTGGGGGCTCTCATGTTTGCGCTTCAGGGTCGTAGGGTGTGGCTTCGCTTTCGAGCATCACGGGGATGCCGTCGCGGAGCGGGAAGGCCAGCCGGTCAGCGTGGCACGCCAGCGCCGTCGGCCGGTTGTCGGTGTCGCGCAGCATCACCAACTTGCCCTTGCACAACGGACAAACGAGCAGT
>JANOEG010000015.1:0-2049 GCA_031413095.1 Burkholderiales bacterium
GAGTTGCCGCCGCCGATGACCGCCACCTGCTTGCCCTTGAACAGCGGCCCGTCGCAATGCGGGCAGTAGGCCACGCCCTTGTTCTTGTATTCCTGTTCGCCGGGCACGCCGATGTTGCGCCAGCGCGCACCCGTTGCGAGCACGACCGAGCGCGACTTCAACTCGGCGCCGTTGGACAGGCGCACCGTGGCATAGCCACCCGGTTGAGCCGCAGGCTCGAGCGCTACAACACGCTGGCCGTTCATCATTTCGACGTCGTAGGCGCGCACATGCGCTTCCAGCGCGGCGGCGAACTTCGGGCCTTGTGTCTCCGTCACCGAGATGAAGTTCTCGATGCCCATCGTGTCCAGCGTCTGACCACCGAAGCGCTCGGCGACGATGCCGGTGCGGATGCCCTTGCGCGCGGCATAGACCGCAGCTGCCGCGCCGGCCGGACCACCGCCGACGACGAGCACATCGAACGGCTCCTGCTTCCGCAACCGCGCCGCGTCGCGTGCCGACGCGCCGGTATCGACCTTGGCCAGAATGTCCGCAAGTTCCATGCGGCCCGAGCCGAACGGCTGTCCGTTCAAGAACACGGCGGGCACCGCCATGATCTGGCGCGCCTCGACCTCGTCCTGAAACAGGCCGCCGTCGATGGCCACGTGCTTGATGCGCGGGTTCAATACCGCCATCAGGTTGAACGCCTGCACCACGTCGGGACAGTTGTGGCACGTCAGGCTCATCCACGTCTCGAAGACCAAATCGCCTTCGAGTTGCTTGATCTGCTCGACGACCTCGGCCTCGACCTTCGGCGGGTGGCCTCCGGCCTGCAGCAGCGCCAGCACCAGCGACGTGAACTCGTGACCCAGCGGCACCGCGGCGAAGACCACGCCCATGTTGGCGCCGGCGCGCGTGACTTGGAACGACGGCCGGCGCTCGGCCGTGCCGTCGAAGCGCGCGATCACGCGCGGCGACAGTTCGGTGATCTCCGACAGCAGCGTGCGCATCTGGCCCGCCGCCTCGCTGTCGTCCAGCGACGCGATCAGGTGCACGTCCTGCTGCAGGCGCTGCAGGTAGCCGCCAAGTTGTGACTTCAGCGAGTCGTCGAGCATCGCGCGGCCCTCCTCAGATCTTGCCAACGAGGTCGAGTGACGGCGTCAACGTCTTTGCGCCATCGTTCCACTTCGCCGGACAAACCTGCCCCGGGTTCTTGGCGACGTACTGCGCGGCCTTGACCTTGCGGATCAGTTCGCCGGCATCACGCGCGATGGCGTTGTCGTGCACCTCGGCCGTCTTGATGACGCCGTTGGGATCGATGACGAAGCTGCCGCGCAGCGCGAGGCCTTCTTCTTCGATGTGCACGCCGAACATGCGCGTCAGCGTGTGCGTCGGGTCGCCGACGAGCGGGAATCTGGCCTTGCCGACGGCCGGCGACGTCTCGTGCCAGACCTTGTGCGCGAAGTGCGTGTCGGTCGTGATGATGTAGACCTCGGTCTCGAGCTTCTTGAACTCGGCATAGCGGTCGGCGCAGTCTTCGACTTCGGTTGGGCAATTGAAGGTGAAGGCCGCCGGCATGAAGACGAAGGCGGACCAGCGGCCCTTGATCGTTTCATTGCTGACTTCGACAAACTTGCCGTTGTGGAAGGCTTGGGCTTTGAATGGCTGGACCTGGGTGTTGATGATCGACATCTGCTGCTTCCTTTGGAGGCGGGTTAAAACGATGTCGAAACTCTATCGAACCTTCATCTTCAGTAGTTTTGTTCATCTTATGACCGTCATTGAGATAGGCAATAACCCTAAGTCCTTGAAGCCTCAGCCGATGACGTCCGGCCAATCGGTGTGGAAGGCCTGCCCCACCGGCTTGTCGGTGCGCTCGTAGGTGTGCGCGCCGAAGAAATCGCGCTGCGCCTGCAGCAGATTGGCCGGCAGTCGCGCGCTGCGATAGGCGTCGTAGTACGACAGCGATGCGCTCATGGCAGGCACCGCAATGCCGTGCGTCACCGCGAGTGCGACAACTTCGCGCCATGCGGCTTGGCTGCGGTTCAATACATCGCGAAAAAACGGCGC
>JANOEG010000016.1:0-3074 GCA_031413095.1 Burkholderiales bacterium
CGGCGAGCACTTCGTGGAGGGCGATGCGTCCCTTGAGTCCCGACTGTCCGCACTGATCGCCGCCGCAATTGCCGCGCTGCACCTTGGTGCAGCAGCGCAAACGGAAGCCGGCAAGCTCGAAACCATCACCGTGACCGCCGAGCGGCGGGTCGAGAACCTGCAGCAGGTGCCCAACTCCGTCAGCGTGCTGCAGGGCGAACTGCTCGACGTGCTGGGCACCAGTGGCCAGGATTTGCGGGCCCTCGCCGGCCGGGTGCCGAGCCTGAACATCGAGTCTTCCTTTGGCCGCGCCTTCCCGCGCTTCTACATCCGCGGCTATGGCAACACCGATTTCCGCCTCAACGCCTCGCAGCCGGTGTCGCTGGTCTATGACGACGTGGTCCAGGAAAACCCGATCCTGAAAGGCTTCCCGGCCTTCGACCTGGCGCGCGTCGAAGTGCTGCGCGGGCCACAGGGCTCGCTGTTCGGCCGCAACACGCCGGCAGGCGTCGTCAAGTTCGAATCGAACCGGCCGGTCAAAGGCAAATTCGAGGGCTACGGCAGCATCTCGGCTGGCACGTTTTCGACGGTCAACCTCGAAGGCGCGCTCAATGTGCCGACGAGTTCCGATTCGGCGCTGCGCCTGTCGCTGATGAGCCAGACGCGCAGCGACTGGGTCGAGAACACCTTCGACGCCGGTCCGACGCAGGACCTGGAGGGCTACCGGGACAGCGCCTTGCGCCTGCAGTGGCTGGTCGAGCCGAGCAAGGATTTCAGCGCGCTGGTCAACGTGCACGCGCGCGACTACGACGGTTCCGCGCGGCTGTTCCGCGCCAACATCATCAAGCCCGGCACGAACGACTTCGTCGCCGGCTTCGACGAGAAGAAGATATCGATCGACGGCAAGAACGAATCCGAAGTGCAGAACCACGGCGGCAACCTGCGTCTGCGTTTGGGCATCGCGCCCGGTCTGGCGCTGCACTCGATCACCGGCTACGAGCAGGTCAAGACCTTCAGCCGTGGCGACATCGACGGCGGCTTCGGCGCCAGCTTCCTGCCGCCCGGCGCGTCCGGGCCAGGCAACATTCCCTTCGCGTCGGAAACAGCCGACGGCATGCCCAAGCACTCGCAGTGGACGCAAGAATTGCGGCTGGAGTCCGACACCAAGACCGCCTTCGACTGGCAGGCCGGCGTGTTCCTGTTCAAGGAGGACTACCGCGTCGAGAGCTTCAGCTACGACTCGCTGGCGGCCAACGCGCAAGACGGCTTCCAGCGCATCCGCCAGAAGAACGACGCCTGGGCCGTGTTCGGCGCGCTCAACTACACCGTCACGCCGGAGCTCAAGCTGCGCGGCGGCTTGCGCTACACCGTGGACAAGAAGAAGCTGAGCGTCGAGGCCTACGAACAGAGCGGCTTTGCGCCCTGCGTCGGGCCCACGCTCGGCATCCCCGGCTCCGGGCCGCTGAAGTGCACGCTGGCGCAGCTGGCCGGGCTCGAACCCGATGGCGATCTTTCGGCTTCACCGAAGGACAAGAAAGTCAGCTGGGACCTTGCCGGCAGCTATGCGCTGAACAAGGACATCAACCTGTATGCCCGTGCCGCGACGGGCTTTCGCGGCAGCAGCATCCAGAGCGCTGGCGCCTTCAACGGCAAATCCGTGGCCGATTCCGAGAGCAACACCTCGATCGAGGCCGGCGTCAAGACCGACCTGTTCGACCGCCGCGCGCGCCTGAACTTCGGCGTCTTCAGCTACACCGTCAAGGACCTGCAACTCACCGCGGTCGGCGGCGCATCCAACGCCAACATCCTGCTGAATGCGAAGAAGGCCACCGGCTCCGGCTTCGAGATGGACCTACAGGCGCTGCTGACCAACAACCTGCTGGCGTCGCTCGGCGTCGGCTACAACGACACCAAGATCAAGGACAGCGGGCTGGAAATACCGGGTTGCGGCGGCGGCTGCACGATGACCGACCCGATCGGCCCCAACGGCGGTCGGCTGGTGAACGGCAACCCGCTGCCGCAGGCGCCGAAGACCACGGTCAACTTCACGCTGCGCTACTCGCAACCCACGCCCAATGGCGAGTTCTACGTGCTGACCGATTGGGTCTATCGCAGCAAGATCAACTTCTTCCTCTACGAGTCCAGGGAGTTCACCGGCAAGGCGCTGACCGAGGGCGGCATCCGCGTCGGCTATGTCTGGGGCAACGGCAAGTACGAGGCAGCACTGTTCGGCCGCAACATCACCGATCAGATCCGCATCGTCGGTGGTATCGACTTCAACAACCTCACCGGTTTCGTCAACGATCCGCGGACCTGGGGCGCGCAGTTCAAGGCCAACTTCTGAAGGCTGCGCTCGCTGTTGTTGCGCTTCTGCTGGCCGTCGGGCCGGCAGCCGCGCAACCAGCCGTCATCTACGAGCTCGGCGGCAAGTTCGACAAGTCGTTCAACCAAGCGGCTTTCGATGGCGCGGAGCGCTGGAAGAAAGCCAGCGGCAAGCCCTACCTCGAGTTCGAGATCCAGAACGCGGCGCAGCGCGAGCAGGCCACCGAACGTTTCGCCCAGCGTGGCGCGAGCCCGATCGTCGGCATCGGCTTTCCGCAAGCAGCGAGCATCGAGAAGGTGGCGCGCGCCCACCCGCAGCTACGCTTCGCCATCGTCGACGCGGTCGTCGACCTGCCCAACGTGCAGAGCTTCGTCTATCGCGAACACGAAGGCAGCTTCCTCGCCGGCATGGCGGCCGCGATGGCCAGCAAAAACGGCAAGGTCGGGTTTGTCGGCGGCATGGACGTGCCGCTGGTGCGCCGGTTCGCCTGCGGCTACGAGCAGGGCGCGCGCCATGCCAACCCGAAGATTGCCGTTCTGACCAGCCTGATCGGCACCACGCCCGCCGCCTGGACCGACCCAGCGCGCGGCGCCGAGCTGACGAAAGCGCAGGTCACGCAGGGCGTGGACGTGGTCTTCTCCGCCGCCGGCACGAGCGGCCTGGGCATCATGCAGGCGGCCAAGGACGCGCGCATCTTCGCCATCGGCGTCGACAGCAACCAGAACGGCCTGCACCCCGGCACGATGCTGACGTCGATGGTCAAGCGCGTCGA
>JANOEG010000017.1:0-4776 GCA_031413095.1 Burkholderiales bacterium
GCCGTTCCCGGCGAGCTTCGGCCTCTACGGCAAGCCGACGACGATCAACAACACAGAGACCTTCGCCGCGGTGCCGTGGATCATCAACAACGGCGGCGGTGCGTACCTCGAAATCGGCAAGCCGAACAACGGCGGCACGAAGATTTTCTCCATCGTCGGCGACGTTGAGCGCCCCGGCAACTACGAGATCCCGCTCGGCACGCCGTTTGCGAAGTTGCTCGAGCTGGCCGGCGGCGTCAGCGGCGGCCGTGCTTTGAAGGCTGTGATCCCTGGCGGCTCGTCGGCGCCGGTGCTGCCGGCCAAGACCATGATGGACATCACGATGGACTACGACGCCATCGCCAAAGCCGGCTCGATGCTGGGCTCGGGCGCGGTGATCGTGATGGACGAGCGGCGCTGCATGGTCAAGAGCCTGCTGCGCCTGTCCTACTTCTACCAGCACGAGTCCTGCGGCCAGTGCACGCCGTGCCGCGAAGGCACCGGCTGGCTGTGGCGCATGGTCAACCGCATCGAACATGGTCAGGGCAAGATCGAAGACCTGACGTTGCTTGACTCGGTGGCTGACAACATCAAGGGCCGCACGATCTGCGCGCTCGGCGACGCGGCGGCGATGCCTGTGCAAGGCATGCTCAAGCACTTCCGCGACGAGTTCGTGCACCACATCGAACACAAGACCTGCGCGGTCCCTCAATACGTCTAGCCATGGCCGAGATCACCCTAGACGGCAAACCCGTCACGATCGCTGACGGCAGCATGGTGATGCACGCTGCCGACGCAGCGGGCGTGTACATCCCGCACTTCTGCTATCACAAGAAGCTGAGCATCGCGGCCAACTGTCGCATGTGCCTCGTGGACATCGAGAAGATGCCCAAGCCGATGCCGGCCTGCGCCACGCCGGTCACCAACGGCATGATCGTGCGCACCAAGAGCGACAAGGCGGTCAAGGCGCAGCAGTCGGTGATGGAGTTCCTGCTCATCAACCACCCGCTCGACTGCCCGATCTGCGACCAGGGCGGCGAGTGCCAGTTGCAGGACCTTGCGGTCGGCTACGGCGGCAGCGCCTCGCGCTACCACGAAGAGAAGCGCGTCGTCTTCCGTAAGGACGTGGGGCCGCTGGTGTCGATGGAAGAGATGACGCGCTGCATCCACTGCACACGCTGCGTGCGCTTCGGTCAGGAGGTCGCCGGCGTGATGGAGCTCGGCATGATCCACCGCGGCGAGCACAGTGAGATCACGACCGTTCACGGCGGCACAATCGACAGCGAACTGTCGGGCAACATGATCGATGTCTGCCCGGTGGGTGCACTCACCAGCAAACCGTTCCGCTACAGCGCGCGCACCTGGGAGTTGTCGCGCCGCAAGAGCGTGAGCCCGCACGACAGCACCGGCGCGAACCTGATCGTGCAGGTCAAGGCCAACCAGGTGCTGCGCGTCGTGCCGCTCGAAAACGAAGCCGTCAACGAGTGCTGGATTGCCGACCGCGACCGCTTCTCGTACGAAGCGCTGAACAGCGACCGCCGCCTGACGCAGCCGATGATCAAGCAGGGCGGGGCCTGGCAAGCGGTCGATTGGACGACGGCGCTGAACTACATCGCTGACGGCCTCAAGCGCGTGATCGGCGAGTTCGGCGCCACGAGCGTCGGCGCGCTCGGCGCCCAGCACGCCACCGTCGAAGAGCTGCACCTGCTGGCCAAGCTCGTGCGCGGCCTGGGCAGCGAGAACATCGACGTGCGCACGCGCCATGCCGACTTCACCAACGCGGCGGCGCCCGGCCGTGCGCGCTGGCTTGGTACGAGCATCGCTTCGCTGTCGAAGCTGGATCGGGCGTTGGTCATCGGCTCCTTCCTGCGCAAGGACCACCCGCTGTTCGCGCTGCGGCTGCGTCAGGCCGTGCGGCATGGCGCGCAGGTGTCGAGCTTGAACGCCGTGCATGACGATTGGGCGATGCCACTTGCGACGCACATGACCGCCGCGCCAAGCGCGTGGGCCGATGCGCTGGCGCAAGTCGCCGCGGCCATCGCTGCTGCCAAAGGCATCGCTGCGCCGGCACCCGCTGATGCGAGCGATGCTGCGAAGGCGATTGCGGCGTCGCTGCTGAGCGGCCAACGCAAAGCGCTGCTGCTCGGCAACGCCGCGGCGCAACATCCGCAAGCCTCGCAACTGCTGGCACTCGCGCAGTGGATCGGCGCACAGGTCGGCGCCAGCGTCTGCTATCTCTGCGAGTCCGGCAACAGCGTCGGCGCGCAACTCGTCGGAGCGCTGCCGCGCGCCGGCGGCTTCGATGCCGGCCAGATGCTGAGCCGGCCGATGAAGGCCTTGTTCCTGCTCGGCGTGGAACCGGCGTTCGACGCCGCCAACCCGGTGGCGGCCAGCGAGGCGCTGAAGAGCGCCGGCCTGGTCGTTTCGATGACACCGTTCAAGGACGCCAACACCGACATCGCCGACGTGCTGTTGCCGGTCGCGCCGTTCACCGAGACCGGCGGCGCGCTGGTCAATGCCGAGGGACGTTTGCAGAGCTTCCACGGTGTCGTCAAACCGCTCGGCGACACGCGGCCAGCGTGGAAGGTGCTGCGTGTGCTCGGCAACCTGCTCGGCCTGAAAGGCTTCGAGCAGGAGACGGTCGAAGAGGTGCGGGCCGAAGCGTTGGGCGATTTGTCAACGCTGGCCTCGCGCCTGGACAACGCCGCGCCGCAAGCGATTGCGATGCCCGTGGGCGGCGCCGGCCTCGAACGCATCACCGACGTGCCGATCTACGCCACCGACCCGATCGTGCGCCGCGCACCCGCGCTGCAGGCCACGGCCGATGCGGCCGCGTCTGTCGTCGGCCTGCCGACGGCGCTGTGGCAACAGCATGGCGACAAGGTGATCGTCACGCAGGGCAGCGCTCGCGTCACGCTCTCCGCTCGCGAAGACCCCACGCTCGCCGCCAACGCCGTGCGCGTGCCGGCACCGCACGGTGCAGCGATGTTCGGCCCGATCACGGTCGAGAGGGCGGGGGAATGACAGCCCCCAAGCTCGCTATGCTCGCTGCCCCCCAGGGGGGCGCGTCAGTGTCTTCGGGCGGCCGGGCGACACTGCCATGATCGAGCAACTCAACATCGGCGGCGCGCAGATTTTCGGGCCGACGCTATGGCTCGTCATCTGGAGCCTGATCAAGATCATCGCCGTCGTGCTGCCGCTGATGGGCTGTGTGGCCTACCTCACGTTGTGGGAACGCAAGGCCATCGGCTGGACGCAGATTCGCCCCGGCCCGAACCGTGTCGGTCCGTGGGGTTTGCTGACACCGATCGCCGATGCGGTGAAGCTGGTCTTCAAGGAAATCATCCGCCCGACCGCTGCGAACAAAGCGCTGTTTTTCCTCGGCCCCGTGATGACGATCATGCCGGCGCTCGCGGCCTGGGCCGTCGTGCCGTTCGGTCCAGACGTCGCGCTCGCCAACGTCAACGCCGGATTGCTTTTCCTGATGGCGATCACATCGCTCGAGGTTTATGGCGTGATCATCGCCGGCTGGGCCAGCAACTCGAAGTACGCCTTCCTCGGCGCGCTGCGCGCGTCGGCGCAGATGGTCAGCTACGAAATCGCGATGGGCTTTGCGCTGGTCGTCGTGCTGATGGTCTCGGGCAGCATGAACATGACCGAGATCGTGCTGCAGCAGGGCCGCGGCATGCTGGCCGACAAGGGGCTGACGTTTTTGTCGTGGAACTGGCTGCCGCTGCTGCCGATCTTCGTCGTCTATTTCATCGCCGGCCTGGCCGAGACCAACCGCCATCCGTTCGACGTTGTCGAGGGTGAATCGGAAATCGTCGCCGGCCACATGATCGAGTACTCGGGCATGGCGTTCGCCATGTTCTTCCTCGCCGAGTACGCGAACATGATCCTGGTCAGCACGTTGTGCGTGATCCTGTTCCTCGGCGGCTGGCTGGCGCCCATCGACTCCGCGTTGTTCAACTGGATCCCCGGCTGGATCTGGCTCGCCATCAAGGTCTTCGTCGTCGTCACGATGTTCCTCTGGGTGCGCGCCACGTTCCCGCGCTTTCGCTACGACCAGATCATGCGTCTGGGCTGGAAGGTCTTCATTCCCGTCACGCTCGTCTGGCTGGTCGTCGTCGGGCTGTGGATGCAGTCGCCGTGGAACATCTGGGGGTAGCCATGCTTGCCACGATCAAAGATTTCGCCAGCAGCTTCCTCCTGACCGAGTTGTTCAAAGGCATGGCCGTCACCGGCAAGTACTTCTTCGCGCGCAGCATCACCGTGCAATTTCCGGAAGAGAAGACGCCGCAGTCGCCGCGCTTCCGTGGCCTGCACGCGCTGCGCCGCTATGAGAACGGCGAAGAGCGCTGCATCGCCTGCAAGTTGTGCGAAGCAGTCTGCCCGGCGCTCGCCATCACGATCGAGAGCGAAGTGCGCGACGACGGCTCGCGCCGCACCACGCGCTACGACATCGACCTGACGAAGTGCATCTTCTGCGGCTTCTGCGAAGAAAGACACATAGTTGCTGCAAAGGAGTTGGTTGAACGTGGCAAACGGCAAGCGCACAGGGTGTCCAGAATGTCACAGGAAGCGGTATCGGATCAGTAAAAAAACAGAGGAGCCGGAGCATGTAACCCCGGCCCCGCCGCATTGCCCATCACACCAGATAGGCTACTTCCAACCGGACACCACCAACCAGTTCGCGTTAGCCGTCCTAACCACCACCCGGACGTACCGGCAAGATACCGCCGTGAACGTGGCCGTGCATGTCGGGTAGGCACCGATAGCCCCGGCCTTGGCCGTGGT
>JANOEG010000018.1:0-10601 GCA_031413095.1 Burkholderiales bacterium
CAGGCGCACCTTGTCGTTTTTGCGAACGACCAGCGGATCGATGCCCGGATAGATGCGGCTGTTCCAGCTCCACAGATTGAAGTCGAGCATCGTCATGATCTTCGGCGTCGCGCTGCCCGGCTCGACGTCGTAGGCGTTGAGAAGGAAGCAGAAGTCGCGGTTGACCTCGTCGATCAGCGGATGTTTTTGTTTGGGATGCGTGACCCAGAAGCCCATCATCCCCATCGCCATCTGCACCATCTCGTCGGCATGCGGGTGGTACATGAAGGTGCCGGGCCGGCGCGCGACGAACTCGTAGACGAAGGTCTTGCCGGGCTCAATGGCCGGTTGTGTGAGCCCGGTCACGCCGTCCATGCCGTTGGGCAGGCGCTGGCCGTGCCAGTGCATGCTCGTCACCTCCGGCAAGCGGTTGGTGACGAACAGGCGCACGCGATCGCCTTCGACGACTTCGATCGTCGGCCCAGGGCTCTGGCCGTTGTAGCCCCACAGATGCGCCTTGAAGCCCGGCGCCATCTCGCGCACGACGGGTTCGGCGACCAGATGAAACTCCTTGACGCCGTTGTTCATGCGCCAGGGCAGCGTCCAGCCGTTGAGCGTGACCACCGGGTTGTAGGGCCGGCCTGTGTTGGGCACCAGCGGCGGCATCGTGTCGGGCTTGTCCTGCTGCACCGGCTCGGGCAACGCAGCCATCGCGACCTTGCTGACGGCGGTGGCGGATGCAGCGACGGCCGAGGCGCCGAGGAAGTTGCGTCGTGAAACCATGTTGTTCGTTCTTTCAGTGAGCGGCGTCGCCGCCGGCCATCGGTGCGGCGGCAGGTGACATCGACGTCATCGACGGCTTGCCGATCAGCGCCATGTCGAGGTCGGCCTCGGCCAGCCAGAAGTCGCGCTGCGCATCGATCGCGGCGTTGACGCTGGCGATCTGCAAGCGCGCGTCGGCGAGCAGCTCGAAGACGCCGATCAGCATGCCGTTGTAGCGCAGCACGTTCTCGTCGAGCACGCGTTTTCGCAGCGGCACGATCTCGTCGCGGTGGTGTCGGGCGATGTCGTAGGCCGTGCGGTACGCGCCGTAGGCCTCGCGCACTTCGGAGCGCGCGTCGATGGCGGTTTGTTCGGCGAGCAGCACGGCCTGGCGCTGCACATGCTCGGCGCGTGCGGCTTGCGCGCCGCCGTCGAAGATCGGCAGGCTGAAGCCGATCTCGACACCGCGTTGTGTCGGCCCTTCGTTCGGGCTGTTGCGTTCGAGGCCGAGTTCGAGCCCGTCGGTGAAGCGCGACGTGCGCGCCAAGCCGAGCTGCGCTGCGCTCTGCTGCGCCGCCAGCTGTGCGCCTTGAACATCGAGCCGCTGCGCCAGCGCCATGCGCTCGACGTCCGGCAAGTCTTTGGCGCTCGGCGGCAGATCGGGCAGTCGCTCGGGCAAGAGGAAGCCAGTCTGCGTGCCCCACAGGCCCAGCGCCCGCGTCAAACGTTCGCGCGCCGCGCGCTCGGCCTGATCGGCGCGCGCCACGCCGAGCGCGGCGTCGGCATAGAAGGCCTGCTCGCGCGCGCGCTGTAGCGTGCTGAAGTTGCCGACTTGCTGCATGCGCCGCGCCAGTTCGGCGCTGGCTTCGGCGGCGCGCATCACCTGCTGCGCATAGCGCACGCCCTCTTGTGCGGCCACGGCTTGCACCCAGGCCTTGCGCGATGTCGTGCCGTGTTCGAGCACGCGCAGCGCCACCGCGCCTTGCGTGGCTTCGAAGCGTGAGCGCGCGGCGTCGCGCAGCCACGGCATCGTGATCAACCGCGCCAGGCTGAAATGGAAACTGCGCTCGATCTCGCGCTCACCGCCGGCTTTGAATTTGCCGAACGAGAAGCCCGGATTGGGCAGGCGCGAGGCCTGCACGAGATCGGCTTCGCTGATGCCGAGATCGTGAAAGCTGGCCTGCAGGCCGCGGTGGTTGAGCAGCGCGATCTGCACTGCCGCGTCGGCCGACAGCGGCTGGGGCAGCAGCTCGGCAACGCGCGCGTCGATGCCATCGCGCTCGGCATCGCTGCGTGCCCAGACGATCTCTTTGTTGGCCAGGCGTTGTTGCGCGGCTTGCTGTGAGGGGCCGAGGCCACCGTCGGCGCTGAAGCCGGCGCAGCCGGCGAGCGTTGCGGCCGCGGCGAGCAGCGTCGGAGTCGTGAACTTCATGGTGCGGCTCATCAGTGGCGATGGCCGGGGGCCGGTGTGGCGGGCCTCGACGACCGCGGTGCCGAGGCAGGCGCAGCCGGCGGCGAGGCCGCCGGTGATGAAGGCGCTGATGGCGCTGCCGCCGGCGCATTGGCTTCGCGTGCATACGCGCGCCAGCCGCCGATGCGCTCCACCGCATCGTTGGCTTCGCGCCAGGACAGCGGCGGCGCTTCGCTGGCCAGAGGTTTGTAGCCGCTGAAGGCCGAGCGGTAGATCAGCGGCGCCACCGCGGCCTTCGCATTGAGCGGATCGGGCCGCTGGGCGCTTTGCGCCAGCGCGGTGGCCGGCAGCAGCAGCGCGGCCAGCAATGCAGTGAACGTGGAGTGCATGGAACCTCGCAACAGCGAACGATGGATGAGTCGCGGCGAAACGCCGCGGCATCGGTCGGGGGCGGGCGTTGCCGCGCGTTCAGCGCGGCAGGCCGCTCAGGCGAGGGAGGTTCGAGGTGGCCGGAACAGGCCGTCGGGCGCGCGCGGCTCGATGGCCATGGGCGCTGTGGCTGGCGGCAGCGCTTCGTGCATCTCCGCCAGCGCCACCGAGGTCGGTGCGGCTTGAGCCACCGTGCTGTGGCAGAGGTCGCACATCGAGCAGGTCGCCGGCGAGTTGCCACCGTCGGCGGCAGCGTCTTGCGGCGCTGAATGGCAAGGCATCACGTTCACGGCTGCGTCTGTTGCCACCGCGCTGGTCACTGCGGCGGGCTGCATGTCGCCCATCGAGATCGGCATCAACAGCGCTGCCCAGCCGCGCACCGGCAGGAGCGCAATCGCGATCCAGAGCAGGGCGGTGGTGAAGCGGCGGGACAGGCGGAACATGGGTCGGAGGATAGCCGGTTCGCCGTCGGAGTGCAGCCGGCGGTCGATGGTTCCCTGTGTTCTGCGCGCCTTCCTACAATCCCCGGCATTGTTCGCACCGGGAGCGCCGCCATGACCACTTCTACTCATCAAGCCGTCGACGTGAGCCAGATCGCACCGCGCGAGAAGGCCGAGATCCTGGCGCAGGCGCTGCCCTACATCCGCAAGTTCCACGGCAAGACGCTGGTCATCAAGTACGGCGGCAATGCGATGACCGATCCGTCGTTGCAGCAGGACTTCGCCGGGGATGTGGTGCTGTTGAAACTGGTCGGCATGAACCCGATCGTCGTTCACGGCGGCGGGCCGCAGATCGAGGGCGCGTTGAACCGCCTGGGCAAGAAGGGCAGCTTCATCCAGGGCATGCGCGTCACCGACGAGGAAACGATGGAAGTCGTCGAGTGGGTGCTTGCTGGTCAGGTGCAGCAGGACATCGTCGGCCTCATCAACTCGGTGGGCGGCAAGGCGGTGGGCCTGACCGGGCGCGACGGCGGCCTGATCCGCGCCAAGAAGCTGAAGATGGTGGACAAGGACGACCCGAGCAAGGAGCACGACGTAGGCCTGGTGGGCGACATCAGCGCCATCGACCCGGCGGTGGTCAAGGCGCTGCAGGACGACCAGTTCATCCCTGTCATCAGCCCGATCGGTTTCGGCGAAGACAACGAGAGCTACAACATCAACGCCGATGTCGTGGCCAGCAAGCTGGCGGTGGTGCTCAAGGCCGAGAAGCTGATGATGCTGACGAACACGCCGGGCGTGCTCGACAAGGAAGGCAAGCTGCTGACCGACCTGACTGCACGCCGCATCGATGAGCTGTTTGCCGACGGCACGATCAGCGGCGGCATGCTGCCCAAGATCGCCGGTGCATTGGATGCGGCGAAGAGCGGCGTCAACGCCGTGCACATCATCGACGGGCGGGTGCCGCATGCGATGTTGTTGGAAATCCTGACGGATCAGGCCTACGGGACGATGATTCGGTCGCACTGAGATCGGATCGGCAGCCCTCAAAACAGTGTGCCGGCTTGCGCCGGCACCTCTGCAAGCCAGATCAGAAGAATCTTCTACTTCGCGGTGGCCGCGATCAGGCGCGCTTGCGTCATCTGGGCCGGCGTCAGGCTCTCGGTCGAGACCACCGTCAGCGAGCCATCGGCCTGGCTGGTTTTCGGCGCTTCGGCGTCTAGCGAATGGTTGACCGTCTCGGGCAGCACGTACATCGCGCCCGTCACCGGGTCAACGGCCAGCATGCCGATCAGGCCGCCGAACAGGATGTTGCCGATGTACCAGCCGCTCATCGAGCCGGTGATCGTTACCTCCTTCGGCGCGAAACCGGCCTTGGAGTACGCGATCGTGTAGCTCTCGGATTTGAAGTAGCCCGCGCCTCGCTTGAGCGTCAGTGTCAACGGGGTGGCGCCGTTGTGAACCTTTTCGCCGGCCGAGTTGGTCACCGACACGTTGGCACCTTCCGGCACGCTGTTGATGGTGACGGCCTGTGTCGGGCCATTGAAAATGCTGGCGCAGCCGGTCAGGGCGAACGCGGCGATGGATGTGGCGATGGCTTTGTTCATTTCCTATTTCTCGGCAATGCTGGATTGAAGTGCGGTGATGCATGAACTGCAACGGCCGCGAGCTTGACAGCCCGGTACGTGCGGCCGCGCATGAAAAGTAGCGGGCGTGAAAACTTTCCGCGAAGGAAGCCACTGGGATTGGCGGACCTCTCCTCGAAGCCTCAAGCGAGCCCCCGCTCGCATGAGCAGCTCGGCGCGGGGCGACCGGCTCAGCCGCCGGATTTCCCCAGCCCGTTCTCTCGCCCCATCACGATCGCCTGCGAGCGGTTCTCGACTTCGAGTTTGTCGAACAGCGCCGTGATGTGGTTGCGCACGGTCTTCTCGGACAAGCCGAGCATCGCCGCGATCTGCGCGTTGTCGCGGCCCTGAGCCATCAGGTCGAGCAGGCTCAAGAGGCGCGGCGTGAGTGAGGCGATGCGCGGGTCGGCATTCGGCGCCGTGCCGGCGGGCAGGAAGGCTTCGATCGCCACCAGTGCGTGCTGCCAACCGGGTTCCGAGTCGAGCAGCAGGTGGTTGCCGCTGTCGATCGGCACGTACTGCGCGCCGGGAATGCGGGTGGCGATCAGGCGGCCTTCTTCGACCGGCACTCGGGCATCGCGCGTGCTGTGCAGCACGAGCGTGGGGCAGCGCACGCGCTCCAGCAGCGCCGTCACGTCGATGGTGTTGAACTCGCGCATGAAGCGCGCGGCGTTCTGCGGCGAGGTGCTGATGCGTTCCAGTTCGTTGAACCACTGGTGCTGCTCGGGCGTGCCGCCAGGGATGAACTGCGTCGTGAAGAACTGGCGGAACGACGGATCGGCCTTGCCCCAGCCGATCTCGGCCAGCCGCGCCATCATCTCGGCTTCTTCCATCTGCTGCGGCGTGCGGCTGCGGATCAGGCGGCCGCGCGCATAGCCGCCGTGCAGCACGAGGTGCGTCACGCGCTCGGGGTGTTTGACGGCGTAGGCGATGGCGATCGACGCGCCTTGCGACAGGCCGAGCAGCGCAAAACGCTCCGCGCCGGTGGCCTCGACCACGGTTTCCAAGTCGCGCACCCAACTGTCGAAGGTGAGCTCGGGCACGTCCCAGTCGGACAGGCCGCAACCGCGTTCGTCGTAGCGCACCAGCTGCCAGCGCAGCGACAGCTCCTGCAACAGGTGGCGCCAGACGGGGCTTTGCCAATCGTGCTCTAGGTGCGAGAGCCACGTGGCGGCTTTGATGAGCGTGTGGCCGCGGCCGCTGGCGGCATAAGCCAGGCGCACGCCGTCGTGGCTGCGGGCAAAGCGGATCTGCTGTGTGGGCGCGGACATGGGCGGCCGTCGATTCTGCCCCGATGAGTCGCCGCGCGATAGCGGCCGTCAGGGCTGTTAGGGCCGACAGGGCCGTGGCCCCAACGTGCGAACGCAACCTGTGCTGCGCACACCACCGTTGGGGCCGGCGTCCGCTGACGCCAGCGAGCCGACGCGCGACAGTGCTGCCCTATGCCCACTCACCCCACTGCTTTTCGCAATGGCTTGCGGCCGGCCTTTTGCGTGGCGGTGGCCTGGGTTGCGCTCGTCGCTGGCGCGGTCTGCGTCCTCGCACCCGCGGCGTTGACGCCGTTGTTCGGCGCACCGTGGCCGCCGCTGCACGCGCGCTGCGTCGGCGCGATGGCGCTGTCGCTCGCTGCGGCGTTGCTGCTGGCGCGGCGCGCGCTCGACCCGGCGGCCACACGCATCCCGTTGTTGACGCTGGCCACCTGGTGCTTGTCGGCCGCGGCCGTCGCCTGGGCCGGAGGTCATGCGGGTCAGGCGTGGCCGTGGGGCGCTGGCGCCGTGGGCATGGCGGCGCTGCTGCTCGCCCACATCGACAGCGATCCGCCGGCGCCCGCGCAACGGGCCGACTTGTCGTGGCGTGTCTTCGCCGTGTCGGCGCTGCTGCTCGCGTTGTATTTGCTGCTGGGGCCGCAAGCCGGCGCACTGCCCTGGCCGTGGCGCCTGGCCGCGCCGTTGCGGGCCCAGTACGCGCCGCTGTTCCTGGCCTGGGGCGTTGCCGCCTGGCTCGTCTCGCGCGAGCGGCGGCGCTATGTGCGCGCGCCCGTGTTGTGGGGCCTGCTGACGTGGGCGCTGGTCGTGCTGCTGGCCTCGCTCTGGCACGCCGCAGCGTTCCAGTCCGGCGACCCGTTGGCGTGGCTGTGGTGGGGCGTTTTTGCGGCGCTGGCCGCGCTGGCCTGGCGGCGCCTTGGGACTCTGGTCCCGTGACAGCGGGACAAACACGCCGCGACAGTGAGCACCGTGGGATCGCAGCCAGTCGGGGCGGTGCCTCAGGTGACCTCCCTCCACTCTTTGCAGGATCTCTTCCACCATGAAACGCGCCTTTGAAACCCTCGTCAACATGGCCACCTTCGTCACGCTGACCATGGCGCTGATGGCCGCGGCCAGCGTCTTTGCGCAAACCACCGACAGCGGCGGTGTGCTGCGAGACAAGGCCGGCAAGACGCTCTACACCTTCGACAAGGACGCTGCCAACGAAAGCCGCTGCTTCGACGGTTGCGCCGCGGCCTGGCCGCCGTTCATGGCTGCCGAAGGTGCAACCGCCAAAGACAAGCTGACGCTCGTCGCGCGCAAGGGCGGCGGCATGCAATGGGCGCTCGACGGCAAGCCGCTGTACTACTTCGCCGGTGACACCAAGGCCGGCGATGTGAGCGGCGACGGCTCGGGCGGCGTGTGGCACGTCATCAAGATCGGTGCCGCCGAGAAGCGCGCCGCGGCCCCGGCGCAGCAGGGCTACGGCAGCAACAACCGGTACTGAACGGGCGTCACTAGCCGGCGTCGGGCGCTGCTCAACGCCGGCGCTTTGTCTGGCGGTGAGAATCCGCCGATGGGCACACCTCGCGTCTGGCTTTTCGATCTCGACAACACCTTGCACAACGCGTCGGTGTCGTCGTTTCCCGGCATCGACGAGAGCATGACGGCCTATATCGTCGAGGAACTCGGCGTCAGCCCGGGCGAGGCTCATGCACTTCGCCTGACCTATCTGTTGCGCTATGGCGCAACGCTGCTCGGACTGGTTCGCCACCACGGCATCGACGCCGCGCACTTTCTGCACCACACGCACCTGCTGCCGGGCCTGGAGGGCCGGGTGCATGGCCACCCGCACGACTTCGACGCCATCGCGCGTCTGCCCGGACGCAAATACATCCTCACCAACGCACCGCGGGCCTACGCCCAGCGCGTGCTCGGCTCGCTCGGGATCGGCATGTTGTTCGACGGTGTGCTGTCGATCGAAGACATGGCGATGTTCGGCCACCTGCGGCCCAAACCCGACGCGCGCATGCTGCGCTGGGTCGCCGCGCAGCTGAAGGTGCCGCCTTCGCGCTGTGTGCTTGTCGAAGACACGCTGCAGCACCAGAAGGCCGCGTTTTCCATCGGCATGCGCACCGCGTGGATGCAGCGCTGGGTCAGGCGCGCGCAAAAACAACAGGCGAGCGTTGGCAAAGTTGGTGTTTACCTGCACCGCAGGCCCGCCTACGTGTGTGCCAGAATCTTTTCGCTGAGGGAACTGAGAAGACGCTTGCCGTGAACGAAACGACCGAAGAGCCGGACGCTGACGACAGCGTTGCGGCGAGCAACAAACCGGAGAAGACGCGCAAGCGTCCGAAACCCGGTGAGCGCCGCGTGCAGATCCTGCAAACGCTGGCGCAGATGCTCGAGCAGCCGGGCGCCGAGCGCATCACCACGGCCGCGCTGGCGGCCAAGCTGTCGGTCAGCGAAGCCGCGCTGTATCGCCACTTCGCCAGCAAGGCGCAGATGTTCGAGGGCCTCATCGAATTCATCGAGTCGAGCGTCTTCACGCTGATCAATCAGATCGTCGAGCGCGACCCGGCGAGCGCGCAGCAGGCTGGCAAGATCGTTGCCGTCGTGCTCGGCTTCGGCGAAAAGAACCCTGGCATGGTGCGCGTGATGGTCGGCGATGCGCTGGTCTTCGAGCACGAGCGCCTGATCGCGCGCATGAACCAGTTCTTCGACCGCGTCGAGTCGCAGTTGCGTCAATGTCTGCGCGCCGCCGCCGAAGCCAGCGGCTCGGCCCAGCCGACCGTGGACAGCAACGCCCAGGCTTCAGCGCTGACCGCGTTCACCGTCGGTCGCCTGCAGCGCTACGCGCGCTCGGGCTTCAAGCGCAGCCCGACCGAGCATCTCGAAGTGGGGCTGCGACTCTTCGTTTGAACGCGACCGTCGAGGTTGGCGGCGCCTTGCTGCATCTGCTGCCCGGCAAGGCTGCGTGGTGGCCTGCCGAGCGGACGCTGCTGCTTGCCGACGCGCACATCGGCAAGGCGGTGAGTTACCGCCGCCTTGGCGTCCCGGTGCCGGAGGCGACCACCGGCGGCAACCTGGATGCGATCGACGCGCTACTGGCCGCACACGACGCACAACGCATCCTCTTTCTCGGCGACCTGCTGCACTCGCGTCATGCGCACGACCGCGACACGCTGGCGGCAGTGGCCTCATGGCGCGAGCAGCGTTCGCAGCTCAAGCTGGTGCTGGTGCGTGGCAACCACGACGACCGCGCGGGCGACCCGCCGCCGTCGTGGGGCGTGACTTGCGTCGATGAACCGTTCACCTTGTCCGCGGCGCCGCAACTGGCGTTGTGCCACCACCCGCAGCCGCGCCAGGGCGCCTACGTGCTGGCCGGCCATCTGCACCCGTGCATCACCGTAGGCCGCGGCATCGACCGGTTGCGCCTGCCCTGTTTTCACTTTGGCGCCAGCGTCGGCGTGCTGCCGGCGTTCGGCGTGTTCACCGGCATGCACCCGACTGATCGCGCGCCCGGTGATCGTGTCTTCGTCGTCGCCGACAATGCCGTCCACGAACTGCCATGAAACCGACTGTTGAAACCCTGATTGCGCGTGCCGACGCTCTTCTGGCGCGCCTTGAGACCGTATTGCCGCGCCAGTCGGTAGCCACCGATTGGGCCGCATCGACTGCCTTCCGCTACCGCAAGCGTGCCGGTGCCGGCGTGATCGAGCCGGTCAAGCATGTGGCGACGATCCGTCTGTCGGAGTTGAAGGAAGTCGATCGCCAGCGCGACCGTCTGATCGCCAACACGCAGCAGTTCGTTGCCGGCAAACCGGCCAACAACGTGCTGCTGACCGGCGCGCGCGGCACCGGCAAGAGTTCGCTCATCAAGGCCTGCCTGAACGAGTACGCGCCGCAAGGCTTGCGCCTGATCGAGGTTGACAAGGCCGACCTGGTCGATCTCACCGACATCGTTGACGCCATCGCCGAGCGGCCAGAACGTTTCATCATCTTCTGCGACGACTTGTCGTTCGACGAGGGCGAGCCGGGCTACAAGGCGCTGAAGTCGGTGCTCGACGGTTCGGTCGCGCAGGCCAGCGAGAACCTGCTGATCTATGCAACGAGCAACCGTCGCCACCTGCTGCCCGAGTACATGAAGGAGAACCTGAGCTACACCCACACCGAAGACGGCGAGGTTCATCCGGGCGAGGTCGTCGAAGAGAAGATTTCGCTGTCGGAGCGCTTCGGTTTGTGGCTTTCCTTCTACCCCTTCACGCAGGCCGAGTACCTGGCCATCGTGGCGCAGTGGCTGCATCACTTCGGCGAGACGGATGCGAAGCGGCTCGATGCGGCGCGCCCGGAAGCGCTGATCTGGGCGCTCGAACGCGGCTCGCGCTCGGGCCGCGTCGCCTACCAGTTCGCGCGGGATTGGTGTGGCCGCGCCTGAACGCGAACCTGTCGATGTGGCGGTGGGTGTCCTGCTCGACGCTGACGGCCGCTTTCTCCTGACCTCACGCCCCGAGGGCAAGGTCTATGCCGGCCACTGGGAATTTCCGGGCGGCAAGGTCGAATCCGGCGAGAGCATCGAACAGGCTCTGCGGCGCGAATTGCACGAGGAGCTGGGCATCACGATTGGCGCGGCCGAGCCTTGGCAAGTGACGCTGCACGACTATCCGCATGCCCTCGTTCGTTTGCACTTCTGCAAGGTCTTCGAATGGACTGG
>JANOEG010000019.1:0-9059 GCA_031413095.1 Burkholderiales bacterium
GTCATCACCCATGCCCATGAGGACCATATCGGCGCCGTGCCGTGGCTTTGGCGATCAACCGCGATGAGGAAATTGAAATTATCCGCAAAGGTAACGCCGTACGCGCCGAGTTTCTGGTGCCGCCCGGCGTTGCCGGAAACAAGCCGGATTTCGCATCCAACATTAGCTACAACCCAGCGCTCGCGAATGCGTTGCTCGACAAGTTTGGCTACAAGAAGGGTGCGGACGGCTTTCGCACCACGCCTGATGGCAAGCCATTCGCATTCAAGTACACCTCCACTCCAACCGCGATAGAGCGAGAGTTTGATGAGCTTTACAGGAAAAACATTGACGCGATAGGCATTCAGTACGAATCCGAGAAGGAGAAGTTCGCCGATTCGATCAAACGCGAAAAGCGTTGCCAGATAGCAGCCCGTGGCGCAGCGTGGATCGCGGACTATCCCGATGGCGATAACTTCGTGCAGTTGCTTTACAGCAAAAATATCGGCGAATCGAACAACGGCTGCTACAAAAGTGAAGCTTACGACAAGCTTTATGAGCAATCGGCCCTGTTGCCTGACGGACCTGAACGCGACAAGGTGTATCTGGAAATGCAGAAGCAATTTGAAGCAGACACCCCGTGGACATTGGGCGTAACGCGCTATCGCAACCAGATGATTTATCCGTGGGTTGTCGGCTACAAGAAGCATCCGGTATTGCTCGCAGACTGGCTGTATTACGACGTCAACATGGCCAGTTCTGGCAAGGGGAAATAGGCCATGCTCGCCTACATTGTTCGCCGTTTATGGCAAATCATTCCGACCATGGCCGGCGTGATTCTGCTGATCCTCGTTGGCATCGCCGGCACCGTGTTGCCGGTGCTGCCGGGCACGCTGCTGGTGGTTGCGGGCATTGTGTGGGGCGCGTGGCTCGACGACTTCACGCGTGTGCCGGTGTGGGTGGTCGTGGTGTGCGCGGTGATCGGCGCCATCGCCTTCGCCACCGACTACGTGGCCGCGGCGATGGGCGCCAAGCGCGTACGCGCCAGCGGCTGGGCGGTGGCCGGTGCGGCCATCGGCACGGTGCTGGGCATCCTGGCCGGCTTCATCGGCGTGCTGTTCCTGCCGCTGGTGGGCGCTGTGCTTGGCGAATGGTTCGCGCAGCGCCAGAAGACAGCCGAGCATCTGGTGGACGACAAGGACCACCACACGCGGGCGATGAAGGTCGGCGTCGCCACCTGGATCGGCATGGCCATCGGCACCGCGGTAAAACTCGCGCTGACCTTCATGATGGTCGGTGCGTTCGCAGTGGCGTATTTCTTTTGATCAGAAACGAAACAGGGCGCCCGAAGGCGCCCTGCTCGGTGGGCTGAAGGCTCAAACGCGCTTCTTGTACTCGTGCGTGCGCGTGTCGATCTCGACCTTGTCACCGTTGCCGACGAACAGCGGCACCGAGATTTCGAAACCGGTGCCGACGAGCTTGGCCGGCTTCATCACCTTGCCTGAAGTGTCGCCTTTGACGGCCGGCTCGGTTTCGATCTCGCGCACGACGGTCGTCGGCAGCTCGACCGAGATCGCCTTGCCGTCGTAGAACACGACTTCGACGGCCATGTTGTCTTCGAGGTACTGGATGGCGTCGCCCATGTTCTCGGCCTCGACCTCGAACTGGTTGTACTCGCTGTCCATGAAGACGTACATCGGGTCGGCGAAGTAGGTGTAGGTGCACTCCTTGTGATCGAGCTTGATCTGCTCCATCTTGTCGTCGGCCTTGAAGACAACTTCGGCGCCGGAGCCGTTGAGCAGGTTCTTCATCTTCAGGCGCACGGTGGCGGAGTTGCGGCCTCCGCGGCTGTACTCGGTGCGCAGCACGACCATCGGGTCTTTGCCCTGCATGATGACGTTGCCGGCGCGGATTTCTTGAGCGATCTTCATAGACTGATTCCGTAAGAGTTCGGGTGCGCTACAGCAGGTCCGCCTGCGGCGCGAAGCCCGCGATTCTACCTTTTGGCGGCGACGAACTGCATCAGCTGGCTGGTGAGGTCGGTCTGCTCGATCAGCCCGCTGCGCCATTGTTGGCAGGCGCTGCGCCAGGCGATCGGCTCGGGCAGCGCGGCTGGCCAGGGGCCGAGGCCGTTCCAGGCCTGCCATAGCGTCTGCAGCGTGGGGTCCGGCGCCATGCGCTTGAGCAGCGCCTTCAACTTGCGTTCGTGCACGTCGTCGCTCTGCTTGTAGATGTGCCAGACAAACGGCGCCCCGGCCCACATGGCGCGCACGACCGAGTCTTCGCCGCGGGCAAAGTTGAGGTCGCAGGCGTGCAGCAGGCGGTCGTAGTCGAGCTGCGTCAGCCAGGGGAGGGCGTGCGCACGAAGGGTTCTTTGCGGGCGGCCTTCGAGGGCCTTGAGTGCGGGGGCCTGGCTGGCGCCGGCCGTGATCAGCAGCAGCGTCGGCCGGTCGTCGAGCAGGTCGAAGAGTTCGGCGAACGGCGCATCGGCATAGGCAAACAGGCTGACGCAGCGCTCGCCCGGATGCGGCAGCACATCGAGTTCGGCCCACGGCAGTGGGCCCGGGTTCAGCGCGTGCGGCTCGCGCAACAGGCCACCGCTGCCGTCAGTGAAGCCGGGGTAGAAGAACCACTTCGTCAACGCGCCGAACGACGAGTGCTGGGGCGACGGCAGGCCGTGGTTGCGCTCGACGTATTCTTCCGCACTCAGGTACTCGAGGTTGATCCACAGCGGCTGCGTCTGCGCCATCGCATCGACGAACGACGGCGGCGGGTCGCAGCCGAAGGCCTCGATCACGACATCGCCCGGCTCCACCACAGGCAGCGGCTCGGCCCAGCGCAGCACCGTCACGCCGAGCGTTGTGGTGTCGTGGTTCGGCGCCATCCAGTGCAGCGCAATCGGGTCGTCGACCCACAGGCGCACGGTCTGGCCGCGCGCAGCCAGATCGGCGGCGAGCCGCCAGCAGACGCCGAGATCGCCATGGTTGTCGATGACGCGGCAGAAAATGTCCCATTGCATACCGATATTCTTACGCCATGAGCGAAGACGTTCCAATCCGCGAGCGGCTGCTGGCCGAAGTGGCCGCATTGCCGCTGCGCCCGGGCGTCTATCGCTTCTTCGATGAAGCCGGTGCGGTGCTCTATGTGGGCAAGGCGCGCAGCCTGAAAAAGCGTGTTGCGAGCTACTTCCAGAAAGACCATGGCGGCACCCGCATCGGCGTCATGGTCGGCCGCATCGCGCGGCTGGAAACGACGGTGGTGCGCAGCGAGGCGGAGGCGCTGCTGCTCGAGAACAACCTCATCAAGGCGCTGGCACCGAAGTTCAACATCGTCTTTCGCGACGACAAGAGCTATCCGTACCTGAAGCTGGTCAGCGGAACCTTCCCGCGCGTCGCCTACTACCGCGGCGCGGTGGACAAACGGCACCGCTACTTTGGGCCGTACCCCAGCGCCTGGGCTGTCAAGGATTCGATCCAGCTGATCCAGAAGGTGTTTCGCCTGCGCACCTGCGAAGACACGGTGTTCGCCAACCGCTCGCGGCCGTGCCTGCTCTACCAGATCAAGCGCTGCTCGGGGCCGTGCGTGAAGCTGGTGACGGCCGAGGCTTATGCGCGCGACGTGGCCGACACCGAGCGCTTCCTGCGCGGCGACACGCAAGAGGTGCTCGACGAGTTGCAGCAGCGCATGATGGGCCACGCGCAGTCGCTGGAGTACGAGCAGGCGGCGGCGGTGCGCGATCAGATCGGCTCGCTGTCGCGCGTGCTGCACCAGCAGTCGGTGGACGAGAGCAGCCTGGGCGCGAACAGCCGCGACGTCGATGTGCTGGCGGTGCGTGTCAAGGGCGGCCGGGCCTGCGTCAACCTGGCGATGGTGCGTGGTGGCCGGCATCTCGGTGACCGCGCGTACTTTCCAACGCATGTCGATGACGCCGCCGCCGTGGCCGAAGGCATGGAGCCCGAGGTGGCCGTGCTCGAAGCCTTCATCGCGCAACACTATGTCGATGGCTTCGTGCCGCCGCAACTGGTGACGAGCCACGCCGTCGATCCGGCCTTGCTCTCCGCCGTGGCCGAACACAGCGGCGTCAAGCTCAGCGCGCAGCATCAGCCGCGCGAGCAACGCCGCATCTGGCTCGAAATGGCGGCCAACGGCGCCGATCTGGCGCTGGCCCGCCTGCTGGCCGAAGAAGGCTCGCAGCGCGAGCGCACGCGCGCGCTGGCCGAGGCCCTGAACCTCGATGTGCCCGACTTGGACACGCTGCGCATCGAATGTTTCGATATCAGCCACACCGCAGGCGAGGCCACTCAGGCAAGCTGCGTCATCTTCGAACACCATCAGATGCAGTCCGCGCAATACCGCCGCTACAACATCGACGGGATCACCGGCGGCGACGACTACGCCGCGATGCGCCAAGTGTTGACGCGACGCTATGCCAAGTTGGCAGAAGCGCTCGCGGCCGGCGGCGAGAACGTGCGCCTGCCCGATCTCGTGTTCGTCGATGGCGGGCGCGGCCAGGTGTCGATGGCACGCGAAGTCTTTGCCGAGCTCGGCCTCGACTTGTCGCTGATCGTCGGCGTGGAAAAAGGCGAGGGCCGCAAGGTCGGCCTTGAAGAGCTGGTCTTTGCCGATGGCCGCGACAAGGTGGCGCTCGGCCACGACTCGGCGGCGCTGATGCTGGTCGCGCAGATCCGCGACGAGGCGCACCGCTTTGCCATCACCGGCATGCGCGCCAAGCGGGCCAGCGTGCGCACCGGCGGCAGCAAACTCGAAGACATTCCGGGCGTCGGCCCGAAGAAGCGGGCGCGGCTGCTGCAACGCTTCGGTGGTGTGCGCGGCGTCACACAAGCGAGCGTCGACGACCTGGCCAGCGTCGATGGCATCTCAAGACCTTTGGCCGAGGAGATCTACCGTGTCTTGCATTGACGTTCGATTCCGAAATCGCGGCCGGGCCGTGCTCGCCGCGCTTCTTTTTGTGTCGCTGCTGGGCGCCTGCTCGTCGCGCCGTGCCTCGTCACCGGAGCCCTCCATGCCATTCCCCTCTGTTGGATCGGGCACCTCCCAGTCGCCCCAGGCCCGTTCCTGGGACGACTATCGGGTCGATGTCGGCCGCCGCATCATCGCTGCCAACCCCAACGGCACCTACACCGGCCTCGTGCCGGAGCCGCTGCTGGCAATTCCGGTGCTCGAGATCGACCTCAACCGAGATGGCAGCGTGCGCAGCATCCGGGTGCAGCGTCAGCCGAGCCAGGCCACCGACACGGTGCAGCTCGCAATCGACGCAGTGCGGCGTGTGGGGACGTTCGGTGACGTGTCGCATCTGCCGCAACCGTGGCGCGTCAGCGAGGTGTTTCTGTTCCGCGACGACCGCAAGTTCAAGCCGCGTTCTCTGGACCAGTAGCCACGTCACACGGCAGGCCGTGGCCAGCGGCTAACATCGGTTCATGTTTTTCAATCTGCCAACGATGTTGACCTGGGCGCGCATCGTTGCCATTCCCCTGATCATCGGCATTTTCTATTTGCCTGTGGAGCCAGCAACGCGCAACTTGATCGCTACGGTTTCGTTCATTGCGGTGGCGCTGACCGATTGGGCTGATGGCTGGCTGGCGCGCAAGCTGAACCAGACCTCGTCGTTCGGTGCTTTTCTCGATCCGGTGGCCGACAAGTTCCTGATCTGCGCGGCGCTGCTGTGCCTGCTCTACCTGACGCGCATCGACGCCTTCATCGCCTTCATCATCATTGGCCGCGAGATCGCCATCTCGGCGCTGCGCGAGTGGATGGCGCAGATCGGCGCCAGCCGTAGCGTTGCAGTGCACATGCTGGGCAAGGTGAAGACGGCCACGCAGATGGTGGCGATTCCGTTTCTGCTCTATGACGGCGTGGTTTTCAGCGTGATCGATACGCACCTGTGGGGCACCGTCCTGATCTGGATCGCCGCGGTGTTGACCGTGTGGTCGATGGTCTATTACCTGCAAAAGGCGTTGCCGGAGATCCGTGCCAAGGTCAGATGAGGCGTCGGCGAGGTTGCTCGCCGCGATGCCTGCTGTGTTCGTGCTCATCTGGAGCACCGGCTTCATCGTCGCGCGGTACGGCATGCCGCATGCGCCGCCGCTCGGCTTTCTGGCGCTGCGCTATGCGCTGTCGGTGCTGGCGTTCGGGCTCTGGATCGCGTTCGTCCGTGCAGCCTGGCCGCAGGGGCGGCGGCAGTGGGGGCATCTCGCCGTCACCGGCGTGCTGATGCACGCGGGCTACCTCGGTGGCGTGTGGGCGGCCGTGAAGTCCGGCATCGGCGCGGGCACGGTGGCGCTGATCGTTGGCCTGCAGCCGGTGCTGACGGCGTTGTGGCTGTCATGGACGCAAGGCGCGCACAGCATCGAGCGTCGGCAATGGCTCGGCTTGCTGCTCGGCTTCGGTGGGCTGATGCTGGTCGTCGGCCACAAGCTGGGGGCCGGCGAAGTCACGGGCTTCAACCTCGGTCTTGGCGTCTTTGCGCTGCTGTCGATCACGGTCGGCACGCTGTACCAGAAGCGCTTCGTCGAGCCTTGCGACGTGCGCACGGCCAATGCAGTGCAACTGGCGGCGGCATTTGTGGTGACGCTGCCGCTGGCGCTGCTGGAGCACGGCGCGTGGGATCTGCACGGCGAACTGATCGGCGCGATGGCCTGGTCGGTGCTGGTGCTGACGCTCGGCGGCAGCTCGATGTTCTATCTGCTGATCCAGCGCGGCGCCGCGGCCAAGGTGACGAGCCTTCTCTACCTCGTGCCGCCGTGCACTGCCGTGATGGCATGGCTGCTGTTCAGCGAGCCGTTGTCGGCGCAGGTGCTCGCCGGCATCGCACTCACCGCCGCGGGCGTGGCGCTGGTGGTGCGCGCGCCGTCGGCCTGACGCTGCCTCAACGCGTCGCCACGCTGGCCAGCCAGCGCTGCAGCAGCGGCACCGCCAACGGCTTGTGCAACCATGGCAGGCCGCTGGCCTCGATGCGGCGCAGCGACTCGGGCGCGCTCTCTCCAGTGATCAGCAGGCAGGGCAGAGCTGCGCCATGCGTGGCGCGCAGGCGTGCCGCTTCGTCGATGCCGTTGCGGCCCTCGGGCAGGCGCACGTCGAGCAGGGCGACGTCGGGGCGCCAGGCATCGTCGAGCTGCAGCGCATCGATGTGCTCGGCCGCGGCCACCGAGCAGCCCCACTGCTCCAGCAGATCGACCAGCGCCTCGCGCGCGTCACGGTCGTCTTCGATCACGATTGCGCGCAGTGGCGGCGGCGCCGCCACGGTTGCCGGGCCGATCGCGATCGGTCGCGGCGCTGGCGCGCTGCGTTCGAGCGTGACGGCAAAGCTGCTGCCGCGGTCGAGCGCTGAACGCAACGCCACGCCGTGGCCGAGCAGGCGCGCCAGGCGCTGCACGATGGCCAGACCCAGCCCCAGGCCTTCGCCGCGTTGGCGTGCGCTGGGCTGGGCCTGAAAGAACTCATCGAATATGCGCGCATGCAGTGCCGCCGGGATGCCCGGCCCACTGTCGCGCACGTCGATGCGCCAGGCCGCGCCGCGCGCTCGCAGCGTCACCAGCACACCGCCGCGGTGCGTGTGGCGCACGGCATTGACAAGCAGGTTGCGCAGCACGCGTTCGAGCAGCAGCGCATCGCTGCGCGCGGTCGCGTCGAGCGCGCGCGCGGCCACCCGCAGCGACAACCACAGCCCCTTGCTCTCGGCCTCGGGGCGGTGGGTCTGCACCAGCTCGTCGAGCAGCAGTGCCAGCGGCACGGGCTGCCATTGCGGCGCGATCACGCCGGCATCGATGCGCGACAGGTCGAGAAGGGCGTCGAACAGGCCCGACAGCGCGCCGACGCAGGCATCAATACGATCCAGCCGCTCAAGGCGCCGCGGTGTGTCAGGCTCCCCGCGCAGCGCCGCCACCTGCAACGCCAACGCATGCACGGGCTGGCGCAGGTCGTGGCTGGCCGCGGCGAGGAAGTCGCTCTTGGCACGGCTGGCGGCTTGCAACGCATCGTTCAACTCGGCCAGGCGCAGCTGCTCGGCTTCGGCCGCGTCGCGCTGCTGGCGCGCCAGCGCGAGCTGGAACTCCACTTCCATCGCGATGCGCCGCGCGCGCGCCGCGCGGCCCATCATCGTCTCGTGCAACGCCGATGCGGCGCGGCTGTGCGCCATCGCTGCGCCGAGATCGCCGAGCGCTTCGCAGGCTGCGGCGGCGCATTCACGCAGTCGCAGCCCGGCCAGCGGCAGGTCGCTCGCGTCGGGCAGGGCGTCGGCGGCCAGGCGCTGCTCGGCCAGTGCGCGCGCCGCCGGCATCTGGCCCGTGGCCATCCACAAGCGGGCCTGCACGGTGACCCATTCCAGCGGCGCCGCCGTGTCGGGCGCCCGTGCGGAGGTGGCCTCGTCGAGCAGGGACTGCGCGTGCCCGTGGTCGCCGCGCGCGCGGGCGATTTCGGCGAACACGGTGGCGTACTTGGCGCGCTTGTCGTCGCGCATCAGGTGTTGCGACGCCATCAGGCGCTCGACCACCGACTGGGCCTCGTCGTCGCGCCCCAGGGCGTTGAGCACCAGGATGCGGTTGATGCCCGCCGTGACCCAGGCGCCTTGCGCGCCAGCGCGCTCGGCGCTGTCGAAGGCTTCGCTGCAGAACGCGAGCGCGTCGTCGAGGCTGTACACGTCGTAGTGCGCGCCACCGAGGTTGCTGGCGGCGTTGGCGATCAGCGCCTCGTCGCCGCTGGCATGGGCCAGCGACAACGCGAGGTGGAAGTGGCGCAGCGCATCGTCAAGGCGGTGCAGCGCCGAGCAGCAGATCGCCGCCGCCGTGGCCGTGGCGCATTGCGCCTGCGGCAGGCGCGCATGCTCGGGCAGCGCGAGGTTGGTCTCGAGCAGCGACAGCGACTGCGCGAAGTCGTGGTCACGGCGTAAACGGGCGGCGCTGCTGTCGCGCGCCAGCGCACTCGCGGCCACGTCATCCGCGCGCGCCGCCGCCTCGCACAGCAGCGAGTGCGCGGCCTCGGCGCGCTCGCGCGTGCCCCAGCGCCATTCGGCCCAGGCCACATGGAAGTGGCCGCGCGCGGCGGTAGCGGCATCGCCTGCCGCC
>JANOEG010000020.1:0-5578 GCA_031413095.1 Burkholderiales bacterium
CAGAACGGCAACGCGCTGGCGATGACCAGTGTGCGCGCGTCGGCCGGGTGCGGCAAGCGTAGTTCGCAGGCGTGCAGCATCAGCCGTGGCGCGGTGACGGTGGGAGCGTACAGCGTGTCGCCGACGATCGCGTGGCCGATCGCTGCAAGGTGCACGCGCAACTGGTGTGAGCGGCCGGTCACCGGCTCGAGTTGCACACGCGTCGTGTCGGCGGCCGTATCGCGCAACAGCACGCGCCATCGTGTCAGTGAAGGCTTGCCGCTCTGATGGTCGACCTTTTGCCGCGGCCGGTGCGGCCAATCCGTGAGCAGCGGCAGATCGATCTCGCCGAGGTCGTCGAACATCAGACCATGCACGATGGCCTCGTAACGCTTGGCGACGCGGCGCTCGGCAAAGGCGATCGACAGCGCACGCTGCACCGCTGCGCCGCGGCCGAACAGCATCACCCCGGAGGTGGCCTGATCGAGCCGGTGGACGACCAGCGCGTCGGGCAGCGCCGCTTGCACCCGTGCAGCCACGCAATCACGGTTGGCTTCGCCGCGGCCCGGCACAGACAACAAGCCGGCCGGCTTGTCGATCGCGACCAGCGACTCGTCTTCGTACAGGCGCAGCAGCGACTCCATGCGCCGATTGTCGGCGCACCTCACTCGCTGCCTGCGCGTAGCGTGACCCGCGTCACACGCGGCCGCAGCATTGCAACCCCGCAGTCGCCGAGGACACCGGCGGTGCCAGAGAATCGCCGCAGCGCTCGTTGGGCGCTTGTCAATTCCTTTGCTTTGGAGCTCATGCATGCCTGTTCGTTTCACGACCTTGTTGGCCGTTTCTGCATTGACCCTCGGCGGCTGCGCTGCCACCGTCGATCGCGGGGCGCCGGCCAGTGCCACGGCCGCCGCACCGTCCCAGCAGCAGCCGTCGATGAAGATCCCTGCGCAAGCCGGCAAGCGGCTGGTGTTGAACATGCAGCAGGGTCCGAAGCTCGCCGCCACGGACTCTGGCTGGCCCGACTTCAAGAAGGAGTGGATCGACATCACCAAGGAGCAGGCCACCGGCAAAGGCATGGCGTTCACGACGCAGGACGGTGAGGCCAAGGCCACCGGCGAGCAAGGCACCCTGGTGGTGGTGCGCATCAACGACTACCGCTACGTGACCATCGCCAAACGCGTGATGCTGGGCATCATGAGCGGCAACGCCTACATCGACTCGAAGGTCGAGTTCCGCGACCTTGCCACCGGCAAGCTGCACGGCGAACGCACCTACAACACGACGTCGAGCGCATGGGGCGGCGTGTTTGCAGCGGTGACGCCCAAACAGATTTACGCCCTGGCTGACGAGATCATCGACGAAATCAAGCAGCCCTGACGTCCGGCACGCCACGAGGTGTGCGGTACGCGCGGGTAAACGCAGTCGCAGAGAATGCCGGCCGATGAGTGCATTGCGTTGGCGCCGGTGGATGTTCTGGGTGTTGTCCATGGCAGCGGCCGTGGCAGCGGCCGTAGCACGTGCCCAGCCTGCCGAGCCGGCAGCGCCCCCTGCCCTCGCACCTGCACCTGCTCCTGCGCCCGCCAACGCGCAGCGCATCGAAATCACCGGCGGCCGCGCCAGCGACAACGAGCAGCGCCGCCAATCCACCGCCGCCAAGATCGTCATCGGCCGTGAAGAGATCGAGCGCTTCGGCGACAGCAACACGCTCGAAGTCTTGAAACGATTGCCGGGCGTGACGGTACCCGGCGCGCCGGGCCGCGGCGGTAACCCGCGCATGCGCGGCATGGGCGGCGGGTTCACGCAAATCCTGGTTGATGGCGAGCGGATTGCACCCGGCTTCTCACTCGAGTCGATCCCGCCGGAGCAGATCGAACGCATCGAGATTCTGCGTGCGCCGACCGCCGAGACCGGCGCACGCGCCATCGCCGGCACGATCAACATCGTGCTGCGCGAAGGCTTTCGCAAGAAAGTCAACGACGTCAATGTCGATCTGCAAACGGAAGCCGGCAAGCTCTCCGGTGGCTTGGCTTGGACGCGCAACGACAGCTTCGGCGGCAACTGGGTGGTCAACAGTTCACTGTCGATGTTCCAGCGTCGTTTCACCAACGAAAGCACGTCGCAGCGCACCGATGTGGACAACGGCACCGGCGCCGTGGTGCTCGAGCGCGACGGCACATCGCGCAGTGTCGGCGAGCGGCGGGGCCTGCACGCCACGACGCGGCTGCAATGGCGCGGCGAAACCGGCGAGAGCTTCCTGCTCAGCCCGATGCTGATCATCAGCAGGCCGACGACCAAGGCGGTTGGCACCTTGACCAACGCGCCGCTCGACTTCGCAAGCAGCCAGTCCGACAGCGACGGCCGCTTCACGATGCAGCGTCTCAATGCCAACTTCAACCACCGACTGGGCAACAGCGGACCCCGACTGGAATGGCGTGCCGGTGTCAGCCAAGGGCACTGGCAGGGCGACAGTGACCGGCGCGAGTTCGATGACGCAGGCGCGCTGCAACGCACGATCGACGAATCGACCGAAAGCCGCGATCGCGGCGCGACGCTGGGCTTGAAGGCGTCGATGTTCGCCCGCGGCGGCCACCAGCTCGTCTCCGGCGTCGAGTTCGAACGCAACCGCCGCATCGACGGCAAGAGCACGCAGATCGACGGCGTGGCGCAACTCACCGAGTTCGGCGAGAACCTCGAAGCCTCGTCGCGCCGCTACGCGCTCTACGGCCAGGACGAGTGGTCGATCAGCCCGCAGTGGGCTGTGCATGCCGGCCTGCGCGTCGAAGGCATCACCACAAAAGGTGAAGGCGCCAATGGCTTCATCGATGTCAACACCAGCCGCGTCGCCACACCGCTGCTGCACACCGTGTGGAAATTCAATGAGACCTCGCGCGACCAGGTGCGGGCCAGCCTGACACGCAGCTACCGCTCACCGGGCCTCGGCCAGTTGATCGGCCGCCCCTCGGTGAGCCGCACCGACCCGGCGCCTGGCGCCAACACCGAACTCACGGCCGACAGTGCAGGCAACCCGGCACTGAAACCCGAGGTGGCGATCGGCATCGACGTCGCCATCGAACGCTACCTGGCCGACGGCGGCGTACTCTCGGCCAACATCTTCCACCGCCGCATCAACGATCTGATCCGCGGTGTCGTCGCGCTCGAAGACGTCAGCTGGTCGCCGGGCCAACCGCGATACGTGTCACGGCCTCAGAACATCGGCAAGGCAACGACAGAAGGCATCGAACTCGAAGCCAAGTTCCGCCTCGATCAACTGATCGACGACGGCCCGCGCACCGAGGTTCGCGCCAACGCGTCGATCTTTCGCTCGCGTGTCGACGCCGTGCCTGGCCCCGACAACCGCTTGGCCGAGCAGCCCGGCGGGACGCTGAACTTCGGTGTCGACCATCGCTTCCGCGGCTCGCCGCTGACACTTGGCGGCAACGTCAATCACACGCCAGGCTACAGCACGCGGCTCGAAGCCGACCGATTCATCGTGCAGTCGGAGAAGAACGTGCTTGACGCCTATGCGCTGTGGACGCTCGGCCCGGCGTTGAAGTTGCGCCTCTCGCTGTCGAACGCGCTGGCGCCGGACACATCCAGCACGACGGTCGTCGACAGCGCAGCACTCACCGAAACCAGCCGCACGACGACACGTTCGTTCATCAACACGCAACTGCGGCTGGAGATGAAGCTTTAGCAATAGAAAAGGCCACTGATTAGAGTGGCCTTGGCACTTCGGCGGACGGTGACGGGTTCCGCTGTTCCGCCCAGTAGTGCGGTCGATTGCTCGCCAGAAGTGCTTGTATTGTGCCCGCCCTGTGATGACGCGGGCGTGACAACGGGGCAGCGAACACCCCCCAACTGCGCTACCCTTGCGCCCTTTTTCACGACAACACGCCGTGTCTGTATTTGCCCGATTCGAAGGCTTTGTAGCAGCGTACCCGAACGATGCGGTCAAGCCGTGGCCGGACAAGCTGCTGCCGTTTTTGTGGGCCTGCACCCAGGGCCTGCGTCCGCATCTGCTGCTGATGACCTGCCTGGCGGCGAGCATCGGCGCTTTCGAGGCGCTGCTGTTCGCCTTTCTCGGCCGCATCGTCGATTGGCTCTCAGCGGTGCAGCCGGCGCAGTTGTGGCAGGTGCATGGCAACACGCTGATGTGGCTCGGCATCGCGCTGGCCGCGAGCATGGTGCTCACACTGTTGTGGGCGCTGCTGCGCTTCAACACCATGGCCGGCAACTTCCCGATGCGTCTGCGCTGGCAGTTCCACCGCCTGCTGCTTGGCCAGAGCATGAGCTTCTATCAGGACGAGTTTGCCGGCCGCATCTCCGCCAAGCTGATGCAGACCGCGCTGGCCGTGCGCGACGTCTGGATGATCGGCGCCGACATCCTGATCTACGTCATCGTTTACTTCATCACGCTGATCGGCGTGCTCGCCGGCTTCGATGCGTGGCTGCTCGTGCCCTTCCTGTGCTGGCTCGGGCTGTACCTGATCTCGTTGCGCTATTTCGTGCCTCGCCTTGCCAAGGTGTCGCAGCAACAGGCCGACGCGCGCTCGCTGATGACCGGCCGCATCACCGACACCTACACCAACATCGCCACGGTCAAGCTGTTCTCGCACGCGCACCGCGAGGCCGCTTACGCGCGCGCAGCGATGGGTGACTTCATGGACACCGCCTATCAGCAGATGCGCCTGGTGACGATGGTCGATCAGATCAATCAGCTGCTTTCGGTCTTGCTGCTGGCGGCAACGACGGGTTTGTCGCTGTGGCTGTGGTCGCAGGGTCAGGTCGGCGTGGGCGCGGTCGCCGCGGCCGGTGCAATGGCGCTGCGGCTGAACGGCATCTCGCACTGGATCATGTGGGAGTTGTCGTCGCTGTTCGAGCATGTGGGCACGGTGGCCGACGGTATGGGCATCATGGCCAAGCACCACAGCGTGATCGATCGCGCCGGCGCCAAGCCGCTCGAAGTCAGCCGCGGCGAAGTGCAGTTCGACGCCGTGGGCTTTCACTACGGCTCAGGCATCGGCGAAGGCAAGCGCGTCATCGAAGACTTCTCGCTGACGATCAAGGCGGGTGAAAAGATCGGCCTCGTCGGCCGTTCCGGCGCCGGCAAGAGCACGGTCGTGAATTTGCTGCTGCGCTTCTACGACATCCAGCAGGGCCGCATCCTGATCGACGGCCAGGACATCGCCAGCGTGACGCAGGACAGCCTGCGCGCCAGCATCGGCATGGTGACGCAGGACACGTCGCTGCTGCACCGCTCGGTGCGCGACAACATCGTCTATGGCCGCCCGGATGCGAACGACGAGCAGATGCGCACGGCCTGCGTCAAGGCCGAAGCGCAGGATTTCATCGACACGCTGATCGACCCGAAGGGCCGCAAGGGCTACGACGCGCATGTCGGCGAGCGCGGGGTCAAGCTCTCCGGCGGCCAGCGCCAGCGCATCGCAATCGCGCGCGTGATGTTGAAGGACGCGCCGATCCTGCTGCTCGACGAAGCCACCAGCGCGCTCGACAGCGAAGTCGAAGCCGCCATCCAGCAGAGCCTGTACAAGCTGATGCAAGGCAAGACCGTCGTCGCCATCGCGCACCGCCTGTC
>JANOEG010000021.1:0-3202 GCA_031413095.1 Burkholderiales bacterium
GGTGTCGGCGGCGAAGCCGATGTGGAAGTAGTTCTTCAGCACCAGCTGGTCGCCGTCCAGGCTGCTGTTGAACTCGGGGAACTTCTTCAGCGCCGCCACGGCCGCCTTGATCATGAAGGCCAGCATCGTGACCTTGATGCCGGACTTCTCGTTTTCCTTGTTCAGTTGCACACGGAAGGCTTCCAGCTCGGTGATGTCGGCATCGTCGTGGTTCGTGACGTGCGGGATCACGACCCAGTTGCGGTGCAGGTTGGCGCCGCTGATCTTCTTGATGCGCGACAGGTCCTTGCGCTCGGTCGGGCCGAATTTGCTGAAATCGACCTGCGGCCAGGCCAGCAAACCGGGGAACGCGCCACCCGCAGCGGCACCTGCCGGCGCTTTGCCCTTCTGCGCAGCGGTTTGCGTGTCACCCGCCATCACGCCCTTGACGAAGCCCTGCACGTCCGGCTGCGTGATGCGGCCCTTGGGACCAGAGCCTTTTACTTCGGCGAGCGGGACGCCGAGTTCGCGCGCGAACTTGCGGATCGACGGCGAGGCATGAGGCAGCGTGCCTTTGCCGGCGCTGGGGTCGTGCGCGGGCATCGACGCGGCGGCAGCCGCCGAAGCAGGCGCTGCTGACGCGGCCGCAACCGCGGCGGGCGCAGCCGCCTGCGGCGCAGGGGCGGCAGCGCTGGCCGCACCCACGGCGCCTTCCAGCACCACCAGGGGCGACCCCATGTTGACCTTGTCGCCGATCTTCACCAACACCGTCTTGACGACGCCGCCGTGCGACGATGGAATCTCCATCGACGCCTTGTCGGACTCGACGGTGATCAGCGATTGCTCCACCTTCACCGTGTCGCCCGGCTTGACGAAGACCTCGATCACGGCCACGTCCTTGAAGTCGCCGATGTCGGGCACAGCAACGTCGATCGTGCCCCCGGCACTCGGCGCCGCGGCAGCGGGCGGCGGTGCTGCCGCAACGCTCGCGGGCTGCGCTGGCGCTGCAGCCGGCGCAGCAGCTACAGCGGCTCCAGCCGATTCAAGCATCAGCACCACCGAGCCTTGCTTGACCTTGTCGCCGATCTTCACCTTGAGCTCTTTGACGACGCCCGCAGCCGACGACGGAATCTCCATCGACGCTTTGTTGGACTCGACCGTGATCAGCGACTGCTCGGCCGTCACCGCATCACCCGGCTTGACCAGCAGCTCGATCACAGCAACTTCATCGAAGTCACCGATGTCGGTCACCTTGATTTCAAACAACGCCATGATTCTACTCCGTGGTTTTTATGCGTACAGAGGGTTGATCTTGTCGGCCGCGATGCCGTACTTGGCGATCGCTTCGGCCACTTTGGTGAACGGCAGCGAACCGTCGTCGGCCAGCGCCTTCAGCGACGCCACGACGATGTAGTGGCGGTTGATTTCGAAGTGCTTGCGCAGCTCGCTGCGGAAGTCGCTGCGCCCGAAGCCGTCGGTGCCGAGCACTTTGTACGTGCGGCCCTTCGGAATGAACGCGCGGATCTGCTCGGCGTAGTTCTTCATGTAGTCGGTCGAGGCGATCACCGGGCCGTGATGCTTTTCCAACTGCTGCGTGACGAACGGAATCTTCGGCTCGGCCGCGGGGTGCAGCATGTTCCAGCGCTCGCAATCTTGGCCGTCGCGCGTCAGCTCGTTGAAGCTCGGGCAGCTCCAGACGTTGGCCGCCACGCCCCACTCTTTCTCCAGCAACTCTTTTGCCGCCATCGACTCGCGCAGGATCGTGCCGCTGCCAAGCAGGTTGACACGCGGCGTCTTCTTGGCGCCCTCCTGCAACAGGTACATGCCTTTGAGAATCTGCTCTTCGGTGCCTTCCTTCAGGCCCGGCATCGGGTAGTTCTCGTTGAGCAGCGTGATGTAGAAATAGACGTTGTCCTGCTTCTCGACCATGCGCTTCAGGCCGTGGTGCAGGATCACGCCGACCTCGTGCGCGAACGTCGGGTCGTAGCTGATGCAGTTGGGAATCGTGCCCGCAAGGATGTGGCTGTGGCCGTCTTCGTGTTGCAGGCCTTCGCCATTCAGTGTCGTGCGGCCGCTCGTGCCGCCGAGCAAAAAACCGCGCGCCTGCATGTCGCCAGCGGCCCAGGCCAAGTCGCCGATGCGCTGGAAGCCGAACATCGAGTAGTAGATGTAGAACGGAATCATCATCCGGTTGTTCGTCGAGTACGACGTTGCCGCAGCGATCCAGCTCGCCATGCCGCCCGCTTCGTTGATGCCCTCCTGCAGGATCTGGCCGTTGACCATTTCCTTGTAGTACATGACCTGCTCTTTATCGACCGGCGTGTACTTCTGCCCTTCCGGGTTGTAGATGCCGATCTGGCGGAACAGACCTTCCATGCCGAAGGTGCGCGCCTCGTCAACGAGGATCGGCACGACGCGCGGGCCGATGGCCTTGTCGCGCAGCAGTTGCGTCAGGAAGCGCACATACGCCTGCGTGGTGCTGATCTCGCGGCCTTCGGCGGTCGGCTCGAGCACGGCTTTGAAGGTGTCGATCGGCGGGATGGTGAAGGTCTCGTCGGCCTTGGTGCGACGGTGCGGCAGGTAGCCGCCGAGCGCACGGCGGCGCTCGTGCAGATACTTCATCTCCGGCGTGTCGTCGGCCGGCTTGTAGAACGGCACCTTCGGCAGATCGGCGTCGGAGATCGGGAGGTTGAAGCGGTCGCGGATGTAGCGCAGGTCGTCGTCGGTGAGCTTCTTCGTCTGGTGAGCGGTGTTTTTGCCTTCCCCGGCGCCGCCCATGCCCCAGCCCTTGACGGTCTTGACCAGCAGCACCGTCGGCTGGCCTTGCATTTCGTTGGCGGCATGGAAGGCGGCATAGACCTTGGCGGCATCGTGACCGCCGCGGCGCAGCGCCCAAACGTCGGCGTCGCTCATCTTCGAAACCATCTCCAGCGTGCGTGGGTCGCGGCCGAAAAAGTTCTTGCGCACGAAGGCGCCGTCGTTCGCCTTGAACGCCTGGTAGTCGCCGTCGAGCGTGTCGAGCATGACCTTGCGCAGCGCGCCGTCCTTGTCGCGCGCCAGCAGCGGATCCCAGTTGCTGCCCCAGATCAGCTTGATCGCGTTCCAGCCGGCGCCGCGGAAACTGCCCTCCAGCTCTTGGATGATCTTGCCGTTGCCGCGCACCGGGCCGTCCAGGCGCTGCAGGTTGCAGTTGACGACGAAGATCAGGTTGTCGAGCTTTTCG